>SKUG01000254.1 GCA_007122215.1 Thermoleophilia bacterium
ATCTGGTCGTGTGTGTGAAGCTCGCTCGTCAAGGCGGCGCTGTCTGGTTCGGCGACGACCACCTTGGTGAGCGCCGAGGCATCGGCGTAGCACGCAGGTGCCATCAGGGATTGCGCTCTTGGTCTCGCATGTGCAGCAACTCGTCGCTGGCTGCTGTCGATTGTCCATCGCCGGGTGGCACCCAATCACTCGGGATGCGGGTGACGGCTGGAACCAGGCGTCCCTCGGCCGCCATGCGTGCAAGGGGCCCCGCATGGGGTTGGAGCGGCACCAGGCGCCCCACGGGGCGACCGTGGTCAGTGATGACGAACTGCTCTCCCCGGAGAACCCGATCGAGATAGCCGCGGAACTCGTGGCGAACCTGGCGAATACCGACGTGTTCACCAAGCTCATCGGATGCGTTGGTGGCGGCCGGATCACTCATGTGTCACATTGTAACACGGCAATTGGGTGATGGTGAGCGACGTTGAGGTGACAAGGGGTGCCAACATCGGTCGGAAGTGGATGGCGCCACCCTCGGGTGAAGGTGCGCATGCGCTCTGAGGCGCGGTGGATCCGCCATCACGGCTAGCATGCTGTCGGTGGACAGCTCCCTGCGACCCTTCGACCTGCGCCAGCCCACCCGCGTGGTCTTCGGTAGCCGCGCCGCACGCCAGGCCGGGACCTGTGCGCGCTGGTACGGCCGTCGCGTGCTGCTCGTGAGCGGGGCTGGCTCGGCACGTGCCAGCGGGCTGCTGGCTGAGGTCGAGGCCGCCCTGTCGGATGCGGGCTGTCGCGTCGAGCACTTCGCAGGGGTCGGACCCAACCCGGGCGTCGATGCCGTCGATGCCGGCGCAGCACTGGCAGCGTCCCGGCTCTGCGAGGTCGTCGTCTCCGTCGGCGGTGGCAGCGTGCTCGATTGCGGCAAGGCGATCGCCACTGCCGCCTTCATGAACCGTCCCGGGACTCCCGACCCCCTCGGCTCGTACCGCGGGCTGCTCTCGGGCCTGCGCATCGAGGGCACCATCGTCACGGGCTCGCTGCCGTCGCTGGCGATCCCGACCCTGCCAGGGTCCGGCTCGGCCACCAACGGCACCAGCGTGATCAGCGATCCACGCACCCATCGCAAGCTCTCCTGCCACAGCGACCGCAGCGCCCCGCGGGTGGCCCTGATCGACCCGTCCTGGGCGGCGGACGCCCCGCGTCGCCTGCTGGCGGCGGGGTTTGCCGATGCCCTCGCGCATGCGCTCGAGGCGCGGCTGTCTGCCCGCGCCTCGGTGGCGAGCGACCACCTCGCCGATGCTGCCGCGGCCACGCTGCTGGCCGATGGTCCAGCGGCGCTCGACCTGCTTGCCACGGGCGGCGATGCGGCTGCTCCGCTGGCGCGGTGCGCGTGGGCCTGCGAGCTCGCCGGGCAGGCGCTGACGCTGGCCGGCAGCATCGTCACGCATCCGCTCTCGCACCCGCTCTCCGCGCGGCTCGATGCGCACCATGGGGAGGCCGTTGCCGCCCTTGCCCCGGTCGTCGTGGAGCTGCTCGGGGAGGCCCCCGGGGACGATGTCGAGCTGTCAGTCGTTGCCCGCTGGTTCGGGAGCCGTGCCCGAACGACCCAGGGCCAGGTCAAGGCCGTTGCCGGTGGGCTGCGGGATGCTGCCGCTGCGCTGGGCGTCGAGGCGCCTCGGCTCGCAGGGCTCGACGATGCGCTGGTCGAGCGGATGGTCGCCGACGTGCTCGCCAGCGGCTCGCGCGGGCTCGCCAACACCCCGGGCGGCGTGCCGGACGCGCAGTGGCTGGCAGCCGCCTATCGGGAGCTGGCGTCCACGGCCTAGGCAGCCTGCCAACGCGCAGCGGCCCCGCCGATGCCGACGGGGCCGCTGTCATGATGGTGCCCAACCAACCTGGGGTGGCACGCTGCTGCCGTCCGTGGCAGCGGTGTCGTCCTGGACGGGGTGCTGCTGACCGAACCCATGCCGCCGTGGGGGGTGGCGGGGTCCGTCGCCTGTGTCAGCGCTCGGCCCCGGCGTGCCGTACGTCCTCTTCGGAGCGGTCTTCGCTCCGGCGGACGAATCCGTAGTACTCCATGGCGGCAAGCGAGCGGCGCCAGCCACAGTAGAAGCAGACATAGGCGCGGTTCGCATCGGGCTCAGACAGCATCTGTGCCTCGATTTCCATCTCACAGTGCGGGCAGAGCCAGTGCAGTGCGGCGCCCTTCTCAATGATCCTGAACGTCATGCTGGCGTCGGGTCCTTGGTGATCGCTTGCAACAACACGAACGTACGACACCTCCGGCGGTTTGGCAATAGCAAAAAAGCAAAAAAGCAAAAACACTGCCCGGCTGCTGGCCTGCCTGCTCGTGGAAGGCTCGGTAGGATGCCGGAAAACGCCGGCCCCGAGGGGGTCGGCGACCGGTAGGCGACAAAGGCGACACCAGTCATGGGCGACACCCTCATCCGCATCGGCCACTCCCCCGACCCCGACGACGCGTTCATGTTCTGGGCGCTCGCCAAGGACCAGCTCGACACCCGGGGCATCGACTTCGAGCACGTCCTGCGGGACATCGAGACGCTCAACCGCTGGGCGCTCGAGGGGCGGCTCGAGGTCACCGCGATCTCGCTGCACGCCTATCCCTACCTCCAGGACCGCTACACGCTCCTGCCCCACGGGGCCAGCATGGGAGACGGGTACGGGCCGGTGCTCGTGCGCGCTGCCGGGAACGAGATCGGCGAGGTGCGCCCCCGCGAGCACACCGTCGCCATCCCCGGGACGATGACCAGCGCATGGCTCGAGCTCAACCTCTGGTCCCACGAGACCTTCGGCGAGCGCTGGGCCAGCTGGGTGGAGGTCCCCTTCGACGAGATCCCCGCCTACGTCGCAGCCGGCAAGGCCGACATGGGCCTGCTGATCCACGAGGGCCAGCTCACCTACGAGCAGGACGGGCTTGCCTGCGTGGTCGACCTCGGCGTCTGGTGGGCCGAGCGCACCGGTGGCCTGCCGCTGCCGTTGGGCGTCAACGCCGTGCGTCGCGACCTCGGCCAGGAGCTTGCCGGCACGGTCTCCGACCTGCTCGGCCAGAGCATCGCCGCCGCGCTCGACAACCGTGAGGCAGCGCTCGAGTACGCGCCCGAGTTCGGGCGGGGGCTGGACGAGGGCCTCGCCGATCGCTTCGTGGGGATGTACGTCAACGACCTCACCCTCAGCTACGGGGAACGTGGCCGCAAGGCGATCGCCGAGCTGCTGCGCAGCGCCGAGGACGCCGGCCTCTTCACGGAGCCGCTCGTGGACCTGCCAGCCGTCGACGAGGTCCGCGTGGACTGGCTCGAACCCGCCGGGGTCTGAGCATGCCGGGACGCGAGTCCGCGCAGGACCTCCTCGCGCAGCTCCTCGGGGGCCGTGCGCGGGAGCGCCCACGCCGCAGCCGGGGTGCCACCGTGGCGGGCCTGGGCATCTCCGTGGCTGCGGGCCTTGGGGTCGCGAGCTGGCTGCAGGGCCGAAAGCCCGTGCCGTCGCTGGCCGGGCGGATCCGGCTCGCCGGCCTTGGCGCCCCCGTCGAGGTCTACCGTGACCGCTGGGGCATCCCGGCGATCTTCGCGCGGGACGAGCACGACCTCTTCCTCGCCCAGGGCGCCGTGCAGGCCGCCGACCGCCTCTTCCAGATGGACCTCTTCCGGCGGGTCGGTACCGGCCGCCTCGCGGAGGTCATCGGCGAGGCGGGCCTCGACAGCGACCGGCTGATGCGCACACTCGGGTTCGGGGAGTCCGCGGCTGCCGAGCTCGAGCTGGCCAGCCCCGCTGCCCGCGAGGTCCTGGCCAGCTTCACCCGTGGGGTCAATGCATGGATCCAGCATGCCGAGGGCCGGCTGCCCTTCGAGTTCGGCGTGCTCGGCTACGAGCCCGAGCCCTGGGCGCCGAGCGACTCGCTGGTCTTTGCCAAGCTCATGGCGCTGGGCCTGTGCGGGAACTGGGAGGCCGAGCTCGTGCGCCTCGAGATCGCCGAGCGCTTCGGGGTCGAGACCCTGCAGGTGCTCGATGATGACGAGACTGCCGTGACCTTCCCCTCCCAGCTCGACCCCGAGGTGCTGGCACGCCTCTCGGAGGCTGCGCGCACCGCCACGAGCACGATGGGCATGGGTGCCGGCACCGGATCCAACAACTGGGTGATCGCCGGCTCGCGCACCGAGTCGGGCGGGGCCATCCTCTGCAACGACCCACACCTCGACCTCTCGATGCCCGCGCTCTGGCACGAGTGCGTGCTGCGCTGCCCGACCTTCGAGGTTCGCGGGTTCGCCGCCCCGGGCTCGCCCGGGGTGGTGGTCGGCCACAACGGACGCATCAGCTGGGGGCTCACGAACTCCTGCGCGGACGTCCAGGACCTCTACGTCGAGACCATCGACGACGAGCGCGGCACCTACCTCGACACCGATGGGGTCGGGCGGCTCGAGGTGGTCGAGCAGGAGGTCCAGGTGCGCGATGCGGACCCGGTCAGCTTCAGCTTCCGGCGCACCCGCAGGGGGCCGGTGATCAGCGATGCCGTCGGCCTCAAGCTGGCCCACCCGCTCTCGCTGCGCTGGGACAGCGGCGGCCCCGGCCGGATGCTCGATGCCGTGCTGCAGATGAACCGGGCGCAGGACCGGGACGGCTTCCTCGAGGCCTGTCGGCACTGGTCAGCGCCCGGCATGAACATCGTCTACGCAGATGCCGACGGGCAGATCGGCTTCCAGATGACCGGGGACATCCCCGTGCGCGCCGCCGGGGACGGCCGGATCCCCTCCGATGCCACCAACCCCGATGCCGAGTGGGTCTCGACCATCCCCTTCGAGGAGATGCCCTCCTCCTGGGATCCCCCGGCCGGCACGATCGTCACCGCCAACGACCGCGTCGTCCCTGACGACTACCCGCACTTCATCTCCCGCGAGTGGATGAACGGCTACCGCGGCATCCGCATCCGCACCCTGCTCGACCGCGCCGAGCGGCACGATGCCGCCGGCCAGGCCGCGATCCAGGCAGACGTCCTGTCGCTGCCGGCACGCGAGCTGGTCCCGGCCCTGCGCGACCTCGGGCCGGTGCCCCGCACCCGTGACGGGCAGCGCGTGCTGGGGGTCCTGTCGTCCTGGGACCACCGCCTCACGGCCGGCAGCGAGGCTGCCGAGGCCTACCGGCTGGTGCTCTGGGCCCTCCAGGAGCAGGCGTTCGGCTACCTCGACGACCTGCTGGCGGCATGGCTTGGCAAGAGCCGCATGCGCGTGACCGGCTTCTGGAGCCTGCTCGCCCGCACCACCCCGAGGATCATCCGCGACATGGCCGCCGGGGACACCGCGCTGCTCGACCATGCCTGGGGGATCTACGCCTCGGGCCGCGGGATGGATGCCGACCTCGAGCCCCCGCGCGAGGGAGCTCCCGAGCCGGGGACCGGACACGTCGGCCCGCCCCGGGACGATGCAGGCGGGTGGGTGCCCGTCCGCACCTGGCCGGAGGCTGCCGAGCGTGCGCTGGATACGGCAGGTCGGCAGCTGTACGGGAACGTCGGCGACCACCGGCACCGGATGCGCCTGCAGCACCCGCTCGGGGTGCTGCCCGGGCTGGGTGGCCTGCTCAACCGCGGCCCGTGGCCGTCGCCAGGGGATACCGACACCGTCTGGCAGGCCTCACGCTTTGCCAGCGACAGCAACGACGCGTCGATGGTCGGCCCGAGCATGCGGATGATCGTCGACATGGGCGACCTGGATGCCTCGCTGGCGGTGCTGGCCGGTGGCCAGTCCGGACATCCCAGCAGCCCGCACTACGCCGACCAGCTGCCGATGTGGCGACAGGGGCGCGTGCGACCGGCTCCGTGGACGCCGTCGGTGCTGATCGACTCCGCGCGCTACCGCCAGCACCTCGAGCCGGCCTGACGCGTCACCGCCATGGGGGCGGTGTCAGCGGCGCAGGAGCCCGTCGAGCTCGACGACGATCCCGTCGCGCAGCGCCACCAGGCGCTCGAGCCAGGCCTGCGCGAGCGTCACGGCCGGAGCTCCGCGCCGGCCGTGCATCTGCCCTGCAGCGTGGCTGGAGTCGGCAGTGCGGGGGCGGCGGCGTTGTTCGACGGACTCGGACATCGTGGTTCCTTCACTCGGGCGGCACTCACCCGGGGTATCCCCACAACCGCTGGATTTGATTCGCATCCACCAGCATCCGGCCGCAATTGCCCGGAGCCACCTTGCATGGCAGCAGCGATGCTCGGGGCCGTCAAGGAGCGCACACCACCTGCCGACCAGAGTCACGACGCTGAGTGGACCCGTGCAACCGGGATCCTCCGCGCGCATGACCACACAGGGGGAACCGATGTCAGCCACGCCACCCGAGCAGCCCGAGGCCAGCCGTCGCAGCTTCTGGATCTTCGCGGGCCTCGGCGTCCTCGTGGCGCTCGTTGCGATGTCGCTGGTCACGACGATGTCCCCGTCGCAGCCCCAGCCGGTGAAGTACTCCACGTTCCTTGACGAGCTGCGCTCGGACAACGTCGAGGAGGTGGTGATCGACGAGGACGCCCGCCAGCTCATCTTCACCACGGGCTCCGGCGAGGGCAGCGGCATCTATCAGGTCACCATCACCCGCAACCTCTCGGTGGAGCAGGTGCTGCAGGGAGCCGGGGTCGACTACACCTTTGCCAAGCCCGGCTCCGACGGTTCGATGACGGGCATCCTGCTGCTGGTCGGCCTTGCCGCGCTGATCGGCCTGCTCGTGATCTACAACCGCAGCCGCGACAAGGACGGCGCCCAGGGCAAGAGCCCGGGCCGCCAGCTCGAGGCCGGCGAGGTCTCGGTGACCTTCCAGGACGTCGCTGGCTGTGACGAGGTCGTCGAGGAGCTCGAGGAGATCAAGCAGTTCCTCGAGGATCCCGAGCGGTTCCGGGAGATCGGCGCCAGCATCCCCAAGGGCGTGCTGCTCTTCGGGCCACCCGGGACCGGCAAGACCCTGCTCGCCCGGGCCGTGGCCGGCGAGGCGAAGGTCCCCTTCTTCTCGATCTCCGGCTCCGACTTCGTGGAGATGTACGTGGGCGTGGGCGCCTCACGCGTGCGCAAGCTCTTCGAGCAGGCCAAGCAGCAGGCGCCGTGCGTGGTGTTCATCGACGAGATCGATGCCGTGGGCCGGCGTCGCAGCGGTGCCGCGCAGGGCGGCCAGGAGGAGCGCGAGAACACGCTCAACCAGCTGCTCGTCGAGATCGACGGCTTCCAGCCCAACGAGAACGTGATCGTGATCGCCGCCTCCAACCGGGCAGACATCCTCGATCCGGCGCTGACCAGGCCCGGTCGCTTCGATCGCCAGGTGGTGGTCGACGTGCCCGACCGCCAGGGCCGGCGGGAGATCCTCGACGTGCACGGCAAGGGCAAGCCCTGGGCCGAGGACGTCGACATGGATACCATCGCCCGCCAGACGGCCGGCTTCTGCGGCGCCGACCTTGCCAACCTCGTCAACGAGGCCGCGCTGCTCGCCGCCCGCGACCGGCGAGGGCAGATCGGCCGGGCGGACATCGAGGAGGCCACGATGCGGGTCCTCGCCGGTCCCCAGAAGAACCGGCTGATGACCGACCGCGAGAAGCACGTGACGGCCATCCACGAGATGGGCCATGCGATCGTCGCGCACGACCTGCCCGATGCCGAGCCGGTCCACAAGGTCACCGTGGTCGGCCGTGGCCGTGCGCTCGGGCTGACCGTGATGCTCCCCCAGGACGACAAGGTCAACCGCACCCGCACCGAGCTGATGTCGCAGATCGCGGTGGCCCTCGGCGGGCGCGTGGCCGAGGAGCTCGTCTTCAACGAGATCACCACGGGCGCGGCCAACGACCTCGAGAAGGTCAGCGAGATCGCCCAGGCCATGGTCCTCAAGCTCGGCATGGCGGAGGACTTCGCGCTGCGTGCCTTCGTGCTGCGCGAGCAGCTGGCCGTGCACTCGGACGACCTCTCCCGGCGGATCGACGAGCAGGTCGACGCGATCGTCAGCGAGGCCCGGCTGATGGCCCAGGAGATCCTCGTCGAGCGGCGCGAGCTGCTC
>SKUG01000237.1 GCA_007122215.1 Thermoleophilia bacterium
CTTTTCGCTGATCAGGATTGCGTCCTCGAAGTTATAACCGCACCACGGCATGAACGCCACGAGCACGTTGCGCCCGAGCGCCAACTCGCCCTGATCCGTCGCGGGCCCGTCCGCGAGCACTTCGCCCTTCTTCACCTTCTGGCCGAGCTTGACGATCGGGCGCTGGTGGATGATGGTGCCGGCGTTGGAGCGGCGGAACTTCACCAGGTCGTAGATGTCCACGTCCCCGCCACCGACGTCGATGCCGATCCGCTCCGCATCACACTGGGCGACCACGCCGCCGCGATGGGCGAGGATCACGTCGCCGGTGTCGACCGCGGCGCGGAACTCCACGCCGGTGCCCACGAGCGGCGCCGACGGGCGCATCAGCGGCACCGCCTGGCGCTGCATGTTCGAGCCCATGAGCGCACGGTTGGCGTCGTCGTGCTCGAGGAAGGGGATCATCGCCGTGGAGATCGAGACCACCTGGGAGGGGTCGATGTCGATGTAGTCGACGTCCTCCGGGCTCACCGCCACGACCTCGCCCTTGCGACCGCGGCAGAGCACGGTGTCGTTGACGAACTTCCCGGACTTCGGGTCGACGGGCTCGGTCGCCTGCGCGACGACCATCTTCTCCTCGGCCGAGGCGTCGAGGTAGTCGACCTCGTCGGTGACCTTGCCCTTGACGACCTTGCGGTACGGGGTGGTGATGAACCCGAACTCGGAGACCTGCGCGTGGGTCGCGAGCGATCCGATCAGGCCGATGTTCGGACCTTCCGGCGTCTCGATCGGACACATCCGCCCGTAGTGGGTCGGGTGGACGTCACGCACCTCGATGGGGGCGCGCTCACGGGTCAGGCCACCCGCGCCGAGCGCCGAGAGGCGACGGCGGTGGGTGAGGCTCGACAGCGAGTTGACCTGGTCCATGAACTGCGAGAGCTGGCTCGAGCCGAAGAACTCCTTGAGCGCCGCAACCACCGGCCGGATGTTGATGATCGACTGCGGCGTGATGGTGTCGGGGTCCTCGGTCGTCATCCGCTCGCGGACCACGCGCTCCATGCGGTAGAGGCCGATCCGGAAGTGCTCCTGGATCAGCTCGCCGACGGTGCGCAGACGGCGGTTGCCGAAGTCCTCGTACTCGTCGAGCTCGTTGGCGATCGGCGTGCGGGGCAGGTGCAGGCCGGCCTCGGAGTAGTCCTTGATCGGGTTGCCGTCCTCGTCCTCGATCGGCGTGCCGAGCCGCACGGGCAGCTCGACGAGGCGACGGATCAGCTCGACCAGGTCGTCGGTGTCACCGGTGATGTCCGGACCGGGCTCGTCGGTGAGCTCGGCCTGCCGGTTGCCGGTGAAGCGGGGGCTCGCGAGCACGCGCACGTCCTCGGGAACGTCGAGGTCGAGGCGCGTGTTGAGCTTGTAGCGACCCACGCGGGTGAGGTCGTAGCGCTTCGGGTCGAAGAACAGCGTCCGCAGCAGGTTGCGGGCGGTGTCGAGGGCCGGCGGCTCACCCGGGCGCTGCTTCTTGAAGAGCTCGATCAGCGCCTCGTCCTCGGACTTGGCGGTGTCCTTGGCGAGCGTGGTGGCGATGAAGTGGTTGCCGTCGAAGAGGTCGAGGATCGCCTTGTCGGACTCCTCCGGGGTCGCGCCCTGGCCGTAGCCGAGCGCGCGCAGCAGGATCGTCACGGGCAGCTTGCGCTTGCGGTCGATCCTGGCGTGCACGATGCCGCGGCGGTCGATCTCGAGCTCGAGCCAGGACCCGCGGGATGGCATCAGGTTCGCGACGAAGAGCCCCTTCGTGACGTCCTTCGACTCCATCAGGTAGGCGCCGGGCGAGCGCACGAGCTGGGTGACGATCACGCGCTCGGTGCCGTTGATGATGAACGAGCCCTGGGGCGTCATCAGCGGGAAGTCGCCCATGAAGACGCGCTGCTCGCGGATCTCGCCGGTGTCGCGGTTGATGAAGCGGACCGTCATCGAGAGCGGCGCCGAGTAGGTGCGGTCGGTCTCGCGGCACTCGTTGATGTCGACGGCGGGCGGATCGAAGACGTAGTCGCCGAACTCCACGGCAAGGGTGCCGGAGTAATCCTCGATCGGCGAGTGGTCCTTGATGGTCTCGCGCAGGCCTTCGCGCATGAACCACTCGTAGGACGACTTCTGGATGCCGATCAGGTCCGGCAGCTCGGGCCGGTCGGTGATGGTTCCGAAGGAGAAACGCTTGCGCGGGGAGGTGCTCACAGCCACTGGGGAGGGGTCTCCTGGTCGGCAGTTTTGTCAGGTGTCTGCGACCCTGGGGCCGCATGCATGCGTGGGTCCGCTACGACCCGGCGGGGGAGGGCCCGACCGGAGGTGGCGGTTGGCGACGGGTACCGGCAGCCGGCTGCGCGCCCGAGGGGGGCGGCAGTCGTCAGGCGACGGTGTGTCGCGGTAGGCATCACGGTACAGGGCACAACCACTCGGCAGATCGCAGCGCGATCCGGCACCATACCAGATGGTCCGACGACGGGCAAACCGCCGTCGGACCACCATGGCAGTGGTACCGCAGCCAGGTGGCGCCGCCGCAGCGGACGGCGCCCTGCACAGCCGTGGCCCGGCTACTTCAGCTCGACGGTGGCGCCAGCCTCTTCGAGCTTGGCCTTGAGCTCCTCGGCCTCGTCCTTGGCAACACCCTCCTTGATGGGGTTGGGTGCGCCGTCGACGAGCTCCTTCGCATCCTTGAGGCCGAGGTCGGTGACCTCGCGCACGACCTTGATGACCTGGATCTTCTTCTCACCGGCCGAGGCAAGGACGACGTCGAAGCTGTCCTTCTCCTCTGCGCCGCCGGCATCGCCGCCTGCGCCGCCTGCTGCGGGTGCCATCATGGCCATCGGGGCCGATGCGGTGACGTCCCAGGCCTCCTCGAGCGCCTTGCGCAGCTCGACGAGCTCGAGCACGGTCAGCTTGCCGAGCTCCTCTACTGTCTTCTCGATGGTGGTCGACATGGTGTCGGTGTCTCCTTGGTGGGTGGCTGCCGCTGGCTGCGGCGGATATCAGGACTCGCCCTGCTCCTCGAGCTGGCGGATGCGCGCATCGATCACCTGGACGATGTCGCGGGTGGGGGCCGCGAGCACGCCCACGGCCTGGCTCATCGGGGCGCCGATCGCACCGACCAGCGCCGCGAGGATCTGCTCGCGCGGCGGCAGCTCCGCGATCTCCTTGATCCGGGAGGAGTCCACGGACATGCCGTCCACGACACCGCCACGAACCTCGAGGATCTCGGTCTGCTTGGCGACCTCCTGCAGCACCTTCGCGACCGCGGCGACATCGCCGCGGACGAAGGTGATGGAGGTGGGGCCGACGAACATCTCGCTGAGCTCAGCACGGCCCGCCTTGTCGGCCGCCAGGCGCGCCAGCGTGTTCTTGACCACGCGCATCTGGGCGTCGGCCTCGCGGAGGCGGTTGCGCAGCTCCGTGGAGGCCGGCATGTCGAGGCCGCGGTAGTCGGCAACGAAGAGGGTCTGGTGCTCGCTGAACTCCTCGGCGAGCTCTGCGACTGCCTGTGCCTTCTGGTCTCGGTTCACGCGCATGCCTTTCCGCGGTGGTCATCCCGGTGGACGACGGGCAGGGGCCGAGGCGGCGCGCGACGAGCGACGGCCGGGGCTGCGGGCAGACCCGCGGCGGCGGCCGTGTCGCGTTCTCCTCGACTGGCGCCGCGTCGTGCGGCTTCTGGCCTGCCGGCCACCAGCGTTCTTCGGTAGAACGGCGCGGAGCATAGCAGGATGCTGGAGTCACGTACGCCGGTACCGTCGCCCCGGACGGCGCAGCCCCGTCGCAGCGAGTGGGAGGGCACTCGCGGGGGCGCATGCGAGCCGCGCCGCGAGGCTGTACACTGCGCCGGCGATGGCAACCAAGCTCTCTCCCGACGACTACGGCCTCGATCCCCACCGCCCCGCGGTCCGCTGGACGCGGCCGCTGCGCGAGTTCATGGAGACCTCGGTCTCGGGCGGGATCGTGCTGCTGGTTGCGGCCGCGATGGCGATGATCCTCGCCAACTCCTCCCTGTCGGGGGCCTACTTCGCGCTGCTCGACACGAAGTTCGCCGTGTCGCTGGGCAGCTACGAGGTCAACCACTCCCTGCGCGAGTGGGTCAACGAGGGCCTGATGGCCATCTTCTTCTTCGTGATCGGCCTGGAGGTCAAGCGCGAGCTGGTGGTCGGCGAGCTCAGTGACCGCTCACGCGTGACGCTCCCGGCGATGGCTGCGCTCGGCGGGATGGTCGTGCCGGCACTGTTCTACTTCGTGCTCAACCCCTCGGGTGAGGCAGCGCGCGGCTGGGGCGTGCCGATGGCCACCGACATCGCCTTCGCGCTGGGCGTGCTCGCCCTGTTGGGCGCGCGAGCCCCGCTGGAGCTGCGGGTGCTGCTGCTGACGGTGGCGATCGTCGACGACATCGGGGCCGTGCTGATCATCGCCTTCTTCTACACTGGCGACCTCGAGATGAGCGCGCTGCTCATCGCCGGCATCGCGCTGCTGATGGTCCGGGTCCTGCAGGCGCTGCGCATCTGGTGGACGCCGCTGTACGTGATCACGGGCACGATCGCCTGGTACTTCATGACCGAGTCGGGCGTCCACGCCACGATCGCCGGCGTCATCCTTGGCCTGATGGCTCCTGCCCGGCCGATCGTCGGCGTCGACCGGCTGCACACCTTCACCGACCGGCTCATGCAGGCCGGCCGCAGCCACGACCCCCTCCTCGAGCGGCTGCCCCCGGACCCCGCCTACATCCGCCAGGCCCAGGTCGCCGCCGCCAACGTGGTGGCCGTCACCGATCGCCAGCTCCACGCCCTGCATCCGTGGGCGAGCTTCGTGATCCTGCCGATCTTCGCGCTCAGCAACGCCGGGGTGACCCTGGACCCCGAGACGGCACCGGAGCTCGTCCAGTCCACCGTCACCTGGGGCATCATCTCCGGCCTGGTGATCGGGAAGATCGTCGGGGTTGCCGGGTTTGCGGCACTGGCGGTGAAGCTGGGCGCCCCCCTGCCCAAGGGCGTGAACTCCCTGCACATCATCGGCATGGCAGCGCTGTGCGGCATCGGGTTCACGATGTCGCTGTTCATCGCGGACCTGGCCTTCTCCGGCGGCGACCTGCTGCCCGAGGCGGTCCTCGGCATCCTGATGGCATCCACCATCGCGGCGATCATCGGCGGGGCCATCCTGACCTGGGCCGGGCCCGGCAACGGCAGGCGACCGCGAGTGGTGGTCGCGGCCGGCGAGGGCGAGGACGTTGATGTCATCGCCGAGGAGCTCGACGCCCCGGACCGCTGAGTCGCTGCCAGCTCAGCGGATGCGCAGCAGCCGCAGCCCGAGCGCCTCGGCAGCGGCTGCCAGTCGCGGCTCGGCAGCCACGAGCGCAGCACCGTGGGTTGCCTCGCGCACGCCCCCGGAGCCAGGGCGCAGGTCGATGCGCACCCCGCGGATGTCGGAGACGTCGACGCCACGAACCTGCGACTCGACGTACCAGCGGCCAATCCACGTGTCATCCCGCAGGTGCGCGCGCAGGTACGCCTCGGCCGCGGCAGGACTCGGCTCCCGCAACAGGGACCGGAGCTCGCGGGACCGCTCCCCCTGGGCGGCCTTTCCCCATGGGGACGGCTTGCTGAGGTTCGGATCGCGGATCCAGCCGTGGCTTCGCATGACCCGCTCGGCGATCACCTCCCGCAGCTCCCACGGCGGGGCGATGCGCGCGATCCGCGGGCCGGCACCCGAGTCCACCGCCGAGATCGTCGTGCGGCGCAGCACTGCGGGGTCGAGCTCGAACGAGACCCGACCGTAGCGGACGGCCCCGGGGTTGGGACGGACCCGGCCATCGCTGCCACCTACCTCGTGGGAGAGCTGCAGCGACCCGTAGATCGTGTGGCCGGCCCGGTCGCCACTGCCGTGGACGCCGAGCGCCTGCTCCCGGGTGCGGCGCCGCTCCCGGAACCCGTCCCAGGCGCCGGCCGCATCCATCGCATGCATGCTGCGCGGCGGCCCCGTTGCATCGAAGATCGTTGGCAGGCGCCCTGCCTGGCGTTCCAGCAGCTCGACCGCATCGTGGACGGGACGATTGACCATCAGCAGTGGCATCGGGCCCTGCTCGATGATCCGCCCGATGAGCTGCGCCGCCCGGCGGGCATCCTGCTGGTGATGGGGCACGGGGCTGCGGAACCGACGGGCTGCCTGGATGACCTCGGGGTCGAGCCGTCCCTCGCCCAGCACGCTGCCCATGCCCGCAGGCAGCACGGGTCGCGGATGCGATCGCTGCGCGGCGCCGGGCCCCGCGCGCCCGCGGTCGGGCGCCGCACCGGTTGCCGGTATCGTGGACATGCAGGTCCCCCTCGATTGACCTGCCGGTATGTCGCGAGTTCGGGGGCCATGCGTTGCACCCGTGGCGCGCAGCGACGCGAGGCGCACCATCCCGCCTGCGCCATGGCAGGTATGCTGCCGCACGCCCTGCCAGGCACGGGATCCGCTCCGGGGATGCCTGGCACCGATGGAGGTTTCCGAGGATGCCCGAGACGCCCAGCAGCGAACCTGCGCCCGAGCCGAGTGGCCCCGCCCCGTCCGCAGGCGCAGACGTGCTGCCCGCGGCTGCTGGCGGCTCCCATCGCAGTCGCCTCGAGGATGTCTCCTGGCGGGTGGTCGCCAAGACCTATGGGCTGGTTGCGGCGCTGCTGCTGACGATCTGGATGTGGCCGTCGCTGAGCCAGCTGATCGGCACGGTGCTGGTCGCAGCGTTTGCCGCCGTGGCAGCGGATGCGGTGGCACGGCTGCTCCAGCAGCTCGGGCTGCCGCGCGGGCTCGCGGTGGCCACGGTCATCATCGGTGCGTTCACGGTGGCGATCGGCATGCTGGTGCTGCTGGTTCCCGCGCTCGTCTCCCAGGCTGCGCGCCTGGCAAACGCAGCTCCGGACATCGCGATGCGCATCCAGCAGACCGATGCCTGGCGCTGGCTGGTGGAGGAGTCCGGCCTGGGCGACCAGGGGGGGCTGGGGGATGCGCTGCTCGCGGGCGTCCAGCGGCTCGCGTCGATCGCCCCGAGCCTCCTGACCGATGCGCTGTCAGCGGCAGTGGGCACGGTCTTCAGCGTGTTCGTGCTCACCTTTGCGGTGATCTTCCTGCTGACCAGCGGGGACCGGGTGCTCGCGCTGGCGGTGAAGCTCGTGCCGCGCCTGGTGGATGCCCGACCGTGGGACGTCGTTGCCGGTGCCTACGACAGCATCGGCCGCTACGTGGTGGGAGCCACCGTCCAGGCAACCATCGCCGGGGTGGTCGTCGCCGCCTTCCTGCACGTGATCGGCGTGCCGTATGCGCTGGCGCTGGGATTCATCACGTTCCTCTGGGACTTCGTCCCGATGATCGGCTCGACGATCGCAGCGATCCCGGCGGTGGCGGTCGCGCTCGCCACCGGGGGCGTGCAGCAGGCGATCATCGTGGCGGTGTTCATCACGCTCTACACCCAGTTCGAGAACTCGGTGCTGCAGCCGCGGATCCAGGGCAAGGGCGTCAACATGCCTGCGATCGCGATCTTCTTCAGCGTCCTGGTCGGCGGTGCGCTCTTCGGGATCATCGGTGCGATCTTCGCGGTGCCCGCCGCGAGCGTGCTCGCGATCATCCTCGGCCACTGGTTCGAGTACAGCGGACGCTCGGACGTTCGTCCGCCGCGCCTGTTCGATGACAGCGGTCGCGTGATCCGCAGCCGCCGGGCGTCGAGCAGCGACTAGCCTCGGCCAGCACCATCGGGCTTGCCGGCGTTGTCCGGCTTGCCCGTGCCCGTCCCGGCATGTGCAGGCCTGTCTCCGCCACTGCCCGCGCCGGCGGTGCCCGGCGCGCCCTTGCCGGCACCGGCGTGGGCCGGCGCGCCCTTGCCCGTGCCCGCGTGGGCAGGTGGGCCAGGCTTGTC
>SKUG01000191.1 GCA_007122215.1 Thermoleophilia bacterium
CGTAGACCGGGTCGAAGCGCACGAGCGTCACCCACAGTCGCCAGTCGGCCTCGGTCAGGGCGTTGCCGGTCAGGTAGCGCCGGCTGGCGAGGCGCTCCTCCAGCCAGTCGAGGGTCTCGAAGAGCGGTACCACTGCAGCGTCGTAGGCCTCCTGCGAGGTCGCAAACCCGCAGCGGTACACGCCGTTGTTGAGCGTGTCGTAGATGCGCTGGTTGAGCGCATCGACCTCGTCACGCAGCGCGACCGGGTAGAGGTCGAGGTCGGGGTGGCGGGCATGCTCGTTGAACTCGGCATTGAGCATGCGAATGATGTCCGACGACTCGTTGCTGACGATGGTGTCGAGCTCGCGGTCCCAGAGGGTCGGGGTGGTGACGCGCCCCTCGAAGGTCGGATCCGCCTGCGCGTACGCATCGGCGAGGAAGGCATGGCCGTTGATCGGATCAGGGCCGTGCCCCGGCCCCTCCCGGAAGGCCCAGCCGCGCTCGTCACGGATGGGGTCGACCACGGACATCGAGATGGCGTCCTCGAGTCCCTTGAGCCGCCGGACGATCACGCTGCGGTGGGCCCACGGACAGGCCAGGGAGACGTAGAGGTGGTAGCGCCCCGCAGCCGGCTGGAACCTCGTGGATCCGTCAGCGCGGACCCAGTCCCGGAACGCGCTCTGCTGGCGCTGGAACTCCCCGCGGCTGCCGGTCTCCCGCTCGAACTGTGCCGTCCCCGTCATGCCCTGCTCCCCGTTGCCGACCTCTCTGCGGCAGGATAGCGGGCCAGCCCCCCGGGGTGCCAGTGTGTCAGCCGGCGGGCTCGTCCGACTCGTCGACGATCACCTTGGTGTCGACCTCGACGGTGACGCTGCCCTCTCCCTCGGTCGGGGACGTCTCGATCTCGAGCACGATGCCGTCACCACCAGGCTTCTCCTTGATCCCGACGTTGACGTCCCCCTCGCCGGGGTCGACGATGATGCCATCCTTCTGGAACTCGACCTGGACCGTGTCACCGGGGGCGTCGACGATCCGCACGTGCGCAGGGCCCAGTGCCATCGCGCCGAGGTGCCCGGCCAGGGCGCCCCCGGCCGATGCCTTGAAGAGCGGCGAGCGGCTGGCGTGGCCGACCAGGAGCGCCAGTGCCCAGGTCCCGGCCATGAACGCGCGGTCGCTGGTGTCCTGCCGCTGGTGGAGGGAGTACCCGCCCCAGAGGCCTGCAGCTCCAAGGCCTACCAGCAGCGGCAGCCGTGCCTGCGCACGGGCAGCTGCGACGGTGCGCCCCGCGCGAGCGCGCTCGGCTGCCCCGTGCATGACCTCACTGGTGCGGTGGGGGAGCCCACCCAGCATGCCGTCCAACATTCCAGCGTCCCCTGATCCACGGCCTCCTGGTCCTGCCCCTCTGCGGACCGGGAAGCAGGTCGCGCGCCCAGCGCGGCCCACCACGGTATCGAGGCATGGGCGGCATCCGTCCCGGCCATCGCGTGGCCGGGCCGGAGCGTCGGGCAAGGCTCCCTCGTCGAGCAGGTCAGGATGCATCGGCAAGGTCGCCTGGGGCCGGAGCGCGCAGGACGCGCCCGGTGGCGGACACCGTGCCGAGGGACTCGAGCTGGAGGGCGGTGCGTCCACCGGCGGTGCGGACCATGCGGGCCGTCCCGAACGGCTGCCCGTTGGCATAGAGGCGGATGGGATCGTCGTGACGGTCAGACAGCTCGACGATGCGACCCGGCGACAGCCCGAGCAGCTCGCCGATCGGCATGCGGGCGCGACCGAGCTCCGCGGTGAGCCGGACCCGCACGTCACCGAGCATCGAACCCACTCCGTCAGCTCGAATCGCGTCTGCCATGGCCACGTCCTTCCACGGGCCTGCCCAGCTGCATGCCGGCCGGCCCGGGACCCGCATCGGCGGCCATGGCGGCATCCTCCAGCCGATCCGAGCAGGCGCGAGGCGACGCAACGCCCCGCCAGAGGTCCTGTCCATGACCGCTAGTCGATCGCCAGCTGCCCCTGGGAGGTCGTCCAGCGGTCGATGTAGGTGCTGCTGTCGAACTTGCGACCGGTGCTCGCGAGCGACATGTAGCGGACCTTGCCGAAGATCGGCCGCTCGGTCCAGGCCCGGTCATGCACCCCCCCGATGGCCCAGGCAACGCCCACGACGCCGTTGGGGTCGCGACCGTCGAGGCTGTACCGGTCGTTGAGGGTGAGCGCCACCTGCCACGCCTCGGCGGGATCCGGGCTCCACTCGATGATCTTCTTGGCCCAGTACATGCGGACGTAGCCGTGCATGTGGCCGGTGAGCTCCATCTGCAGCTGGGCAGCGTTCCAGAGCGGATCGTGGGTGCGGGCACGCACGAGCTCGGCCATCGAGTAGCTCCACGGCCGTGGGTCACCGGCGTGCTCCGCGAGGGTCGTTCGCGCCCACTGCGGTGCTGATGCCAGCTGCGTGTAGCCCGGGGTGAAGCGCACCCAGTTGATCGCGAGCTCCCGCCGCACGATGAGCTCCTCGAGGAACGAGTCGACGTCCTCGGGCAGCTCAGCGTGGCGCGCCCGGACGGCATGGACGACCTCGTGGACGGAGAGGTGCCCGTAGTGCAGGTGCGCCGAGAGCAGGCTGGTGCCGTCCTGGTCGGGATGGTTCCGGCGGGAGCCATACCCATCGAGGCCGCTCCGGACGAAGCGCTCGAGCAGCGCGAGGGCCGCCGCTCGACCCGATGCGCGGTCGACGGGGGGCGGGTCGAGCGGCAGCGACCAGCCTTCCAGGGCCGCCGACTGGAGGGCATCCCAGTCCACGCCATCGTCGGCAACGACCAGTCCCGCGGCCCGGGCGCGGTCGACGAGGCTTCCCGGGAGCGAGCGGACGGGCGCGGGATCCCGGTGGGGCTCGTCCACGTGCTCGGCCAGCACCCGGTGGATGCGGGGACGGATGGTGCGCGCGGCGTACTCGGCCTTGGCATGGTGGCGCTGTGGCACGATGACGTCGGCATCCACGCCGACCAGCGGGCATGGCAGCTGCGCCGCAACGGCGGCGCGGGCCGCACGCGCCGGCAGCATCGCATCCTCGTCACACGTGACGAGCGCCGGCTCCAGGGCTGCGAGGTACCCCGCAGCAGAGCCTCCGGGCGGGCCGATGACGAGGGGGATGCCGCGCTCAGCCAGCCCGGACGCCACGTCCTGAAGGCCCGCGAGCATGAACGCGAGGTGCCTGCGGTTGTGCTCGACGGGCCCTCGCCCGAGACGCACCAGCACGACTACTGGCAGCCCCAGCGCCGCACCTGCCTCGATCGCGGCATCCAGTGCAAGGTTCGCATGGCTGCGCTGGGCATGCATCATCCAGTGGACCACGCAGCGGCCACGCAGGGACGCGACGTCCCGCCCATGCCCGGATGGTCCCCACAGGCCCAGCCGCAGGGGATGGGCCGTCAGCCCCAGCCCCTCGCGCAGCACGTCGGGCAGGGCGGCGGCCACGGGGCCGTGGGGATGGTCCGCAGCGGACGAGGTCATGCGCCCCCAATGTAGCGACCGAACACGGCCAGGTAGGCGGCGATCACGACCCAGGCGATGAGGTTCATGCCGATGCCGATCCGAACCATCCGGGCGATCGTGAACCTGCCCGTCGCGTAGACCAGCGCCATCGGCGGGGTTCCCACGGGCATCATGAATGCGCACGCCGAGCCGATCGCCGCGCCGGCCATCAGCACCACCGGATCCATCGACAGCAGCTCCGCCGCCGATGCCGCAACCGGCACGAGGGTGCTGGCCCCGGCGGTGTTGGATGCGACCTCCGTCAGCAGGATGGCCGTCCCGGTGATCGCAGCCAGCACCGTGAGCTCGCTGCTGCCCTCGAGCCGGCCGAGGGCCCCCACCAGCTCGCCGGCCAGCCCGCTGGTCGCGAAAGCGTGTGCCAGCGACAGGCCACCGCCGATCAGCACGAGCACGCCCCATGGCAGGTCCCGCGTCGACTGCCAGTCCATCAGGCGCCCGTCGTCGGCATCGCGGCTGGGCAGCACGAAGAGCAGCATCGCCCCGGCCAGCGCGATGGTGGTGTCGCTGACGGCAAACGGCAGGGCGTCCTCGACGAAGGGGCGCAGGAGCCAGCCCAGGGCAACCAGCCCGAAGACCACCAGCACCGTCCGTTCGGAGGAGCGCATCGGGCCGAGTTCGGCGAGCCGCTCGCGCAGGACGGCGCGTGCCCCGTCCTCCCGGGCCGCGCTGCCGTCCCGATCACCCGACACCACGATCCGGAAGGCGATGCGCGTCAGGTAGAGGTAGCCACAGCCCAGCAGCAGCAGCGAGAGCGGCATCGCGACGATCATCCAGCTCGAGAAGGAGATCTCCACGCCCGCGAGCTCCGGGGCGAGTCCGGCGAGCACGGCGTTGGGTGGGGTCCCGATCAGGGTTGCAATGCCGCCGATGGATGCCGCATAGCCGATGCCCAGCAGCACCGCCCGGTCGAGGTCCGGGTGGACGTCCACCGTGCCGAGCCCCGACACCACGGCAACGGCGATCGGGATCACGAGCATCGCGGTTGCAGTGTTGCTGATCCACGCGCTCAGGAGAGCCGTGGCCAGCATGAACCCGAGCACGAGCGCACGCGGGCTGGATCCCACCAGCAGCAGCACCACGAGCGCGATCCGGTGGTGCAGGCCCCAGCGCTGGATCGCGCTGGCCAGCAGGAAGCCGCCGAGGAACAGGAAGACGATCGGGTCAGCGTAGGCAGCGTAGAGGCCGGCCGGCTCGAGCAGCCCGCTCGGCACGAGCACCAGCAGCGGCAGCAGTGCCGTCGCAGGAATCGGGACGGCCTCACCGATCCACCAGGTCGCCATCCACAGGGTGAGACCCAGCACGAAGCGTGGCTCGCCGGCGAGCACGTGCTCGGGGATGAGCAGCCAGCACGCCAGCCAGAGCAGGGGACCGAGCACCGCACTCGCGAGCCGAACGGGGCGGGTGGAGGCTCGGGACAGGTAGCGCAGGCGACCGGACATTCGGGACCCGGCGCCTCAGCGGCCCGGCGGGCTGCGGTCGGCATCGCTGAACTCGGCCGGGGCGCCCGTGGCCATGTACGAGACCTGCTCGCCGATGTCCACGGCGTGGTCCCCGATCCGCTCGAGGCAGCGGGACACGAGCAGCATTCGCAGGCCCCACTCCCGGAGCATGGCGTCCGCACCGAGGTCGAGCAGGCGCAGCACCGTCATCCGGTTTGCCTGGTTGACCTCCTGGTCGAGCGCAGCGAGGCCCCGGGCCCGTTCGAGGTCGCGCTCGCGCAGGGCCGCCATCGCCTCGACGAGGATCCGCTCGACGCGAGCTCCCATCGCCTGGAGGTCGTGGAGGACGAGGTCGTCGGCCGGAATGCCCTCGGTGAGCCGGACCATCTTGGCGATGGTGACGGCGTAGTCGGCAACGCGCTCGAGGTGGAGGTTGGCGTGCAGTGCCGCAAAGACGAAGCGGACGTCATCGAGGGAGACTGCGGTGTCCGCCACCAGGCGCGCGAGGCGGTCATGGAGGTCGGATGCCCCGGCATCGATCCGGGGATCGGCCGCGATCACCGACCTGGCGCGGTCGGAGTCGCGGTCCCGCAGCGCCTCGCAGGCGGCGTGGACCATCTCCCGGGCCCGGTCTGCCTGCTCTCCCAGGTCGTCGAGCACCTGCAGCTTCCATGGCCCGTTCGTGCCGGGTCGCGGCTCATCCATGGCCGGCCCGGGTGCGTCGCTGTCGCTGGGGTCCCATCGGCAGCGTAGGATATCCACATGGGATCGCGTGCGCGCAGCGAGGCGGCAGGGAGCGATGCGGCGTCATCCGGACGTGTTCCGGTGCGCATCGCACACATCTCGGACCTGCATCACGACGGGTCCCCGACGAGACGCGCCGCGATCGCCGAGGCGCTGTCCGAGGTGCTTCGAGTGGAGCCCGATGCGGTCGTGGTCAGCGGGGACCTCACCGACGACGGTTCGCGCGACTGCTTCGCCGAGGTCACGGAGCTGCTGGCGCCGCTCGAGGGAACACCGACGATCGTGGTGCCCGGGAACCGTGACGTCCGGCAGTGCCTCCCGGAGGGTCGCCCGGCCGGCCAGCTGCGTCGCGCCGTGCGCTCGATGCGCGAGGTCGATGCCCACGACCTGGTCGTCGGTGATGCGCCGTCGCCACTGGAGTTCGCCCGCTGGTTCGGTGCCGCCAACCTCGTGCACCGGACCGACCGGCTCGTGGTGGTCGGCATCGACACCAACCGGAGCGTCCCGCGGCGGGTGCTGGCCTCCGCCCGGGAGGCCTTCCTCGCTGCGCCGGCAGGCGCGATGCGGGTCCTCGTCCAGCACCACCCGCTGCTTCCGGTGCCAGACAAGAAGCTCGCAGGCGGGGACATCACCCGCAATGCCGGCGACCTGATCGAGCTGGCCGTCGAGGCCGGCGTCGACGTGATCTGCTCCGGGCACCACCACCGCTCCCACGTCGCGAGCATCCACTGGGAGGGCACCCACGTGCAGCTCTCGATGGCACCCATGCTCGCCGTCAGCTCGGACCGCAAGCACCGCGGGTACCACCTGATCGAGCAGGTGCCCGGAGGCACCCGGATCCAGGCCATCCGTACCGACCTCCCGGCACCTGCACCTGCAGCCGGCCCATCCCATGCCGTCCGCTGACCTGCCCGAGGACCGCCTGCTCGATCGCGAGCTCTCGTGGCTCGACTTCAACGAGCGGGTGCTCTGGCTCACCGAGGACCGCTCGCTCCCACTGCTCGATCGGGTCCGGTTCGCAGGGATCTTCGCCTCGAACCTGGAGGAGTTCTTCCGGGTCAGGGTGGCAGGGATCGAGCAACGACTGGCCCATCGAACGGGCCGGGACACGCCGGATGGCCGACCTGCCGGGCTCGGCGCTGGAGAGCTGCTGCGTCGTATCCGTTCACGGGTCCTCGAGTCGGAGTACGCGCTGCAGCAGACGCTCTCCCGTGAGCTGCTTCCCGAGCTGGAGGCCAACGGGCTGCCCATCCGCAGCTTCGAGGAGCTCGACGAGGCCCAGCGATCGGAGGCCACGGAGGTCTTCTGGCACGAGCTCCTGCCGGCCCTCACGCCGATTCCCCTCGAGCGGGAGTGGGCGTTTCCGGGCATCCCCGGCATGGCCCTCGGGCTGGCCGTCCGCATCGAGCGAACGGCCGAGGAGCCGACCCATGCATTCGTTCGGATCCCGCGAACGACCACCGCGAGGCTGATCCTGGTCGGCTCGGGCGAGCGGGCATTCGTCCCGGCAGAGGCCGTCGTCGCCGCCCACCTCGCGGAGGTCTTCCCGGGCGCGCGGTCGGTGACGGCGATGCCGGTGCGGGTCATCCGCGACGCAGACGTCGAGTACGACGAGGTGGCCGGCGACCTGGTGCGCAGCGTCGAGTCGGAGCTGCGGCATCGGCGGCACGGTCCGGTGGTGCGGCTGAGCACGTGTGGCGAGGTGGACGACGGCCTCCTGCACCACCTGCACGAGGTGCTGGGGACCCATCCCCGCCAGCACTACCCCTGCCCGTCGATGCTGGCCGTCGACGGGCTGGGCCAGGTCGTCGACATGCCGGGATTCGACCACCTCCGATCGGAGCCCATCCAACCGCGGCCACACCCCGACCTCGCGGCGGCGCCGGCGGGCTCCACCGACAGCGAGGCGATCTTCGGCCTGCTGCGCGAGCGGGAGGTGCTCGTGCAGCACCCCTACCAGTCCTACGCCCAGACGGTGGAGCGCTTCGTCGCCACCGCAGTGGCAGACCCCGACGTGCTGGCCATCAAGCACACCGTGTACAGGACCAGCGGCGACACCGCGGTGGTCCCGGCGCTCATCCATGCGCGCAACCGGGAGCGCCGGGCCGTGTGCCTGGTCGAGATCAAGGCCCGCTTCGACGAGCTGGCGAACATC
>SKUG01000276.1 GCA_007122215.1 Thermoleophilia bacterium
ACGATCGCACCGCTGCTGCCGATCAGCATGCCGGCAAGGCCCGCGGTCGGCACCAGGCGCGACATCCGTCCACAGAGCTGGCGGGCGACCACCGTCGGGGTCACGAGCAGCGACACCATCAGGATCACGCCCACCGTACGCAGGCCCACCACGATCGCCGCGACGAGCAGCATCGTGACGAGCACCTCGAGCGCGCGGACCGGCAGGCCGGCTGCCGCCCCGAAGCGGGCGTCGAAGAGCAGCGTGCGCAGGGCCCGGAAGCCCACGGCCGCGGCGAGGACGCCGATCCCCGCGATCCAGGCCATGGCCGCGACATCGTCCGTGGTGGTGCCGGCCGCCTGGCCGAAGAGGTAGGAGCGCAGCCCGGCCTTCTGCGGGCTCGGGTGCTGGCTGGCGACCACCAGCAGCATGATCCCCAGCGAGAAGGACCCGGTGAGCACCACCCCGATCGCCATGTCGTCGCTGACCCGTGGCAGCCGGGCCATGCCCACGATGGCCAGCGCCGCGACGATCGCTGCGCCTGCGACCCCGACCAGGACGGTGACCGGGTCCCGGCTGCCGGTCAGCAGGAACCCCAGCACGATCCCGGGCAGGGCAGCGTGGGCCAGGGCGTCACCCACGAGGCTGCGTCCGCGCAGCACCGCGAAGCTCCCGAGCGATCCGGCGGCAAGGCCCAGCACGGCGGCACCGACCATGATCACCGTGGCGGTGTAGCTGAGGCCGAGCAGTGTCCCGAGCCCGGACACCGGCTCAGCTCCCCCCGCTGCCGGGAACCGCCCCGTAGGCCTCGTGCAGGTGCTCGTCGCGCAGCGCCTCGCCGACCGGGCCCGTCGAGATCGACCGCAGGTTGAGCAGCAGGGCATCGTCGAAGCTGCGCCGCACCGCGTTGATGTCGTGGTGCACGGCGACCACCGCCGAGCCGGCATCGGCGAGCTCGCGGAAGACGGCCATGAGGTCCTGCTCGGTGCGCGCATCGATTCCCGTGAAGGGCTCGTCGAGCATCAGGATCGGGGCCTGCTGGGCCAGCGCGCGCGCGACGAAGGTCCGCTGGCGCTGGCCCCCCGACAGCGCCCCGACCTGCCGCCCTGCGAGGTGGGCGATCCCGGCACGCTCGAGCGCGTGGTCGACGGCCGCGTGGTCGGCGGCGGTCAGGCGCCGCAGCCAGCCGCGGTGGGGGAAGCGCCCCATCTCCACGACCTCGCGAACGGTGATCGGGAAGTCCCAGTCGACCGTCTCCCGCTGCGGCACGAAGGCGACCTGGCGGCGTCCGCTGCGGATCGGCTGGCCCAGCAGGCGGACCGTTCCGGCATCGGCAGGGACCAGGCCGAGCGTGGCAGCCAGCAGCGTGGACTTGCCGGCGCCGTTGGGGCCGACGATCGCCGACAGCCGGCCTGCTGCCAGCTGGGCGGAGACGTCCCAGAGCACCGCCGTGGTGCCGTAGGAGACCGTCAGGCCCTCGATCGAGACGGCAGGAGCCGGGGTGCTGGATGCGGCTGGCCCCTGCATGGCTCAGCCGAGCCCCCGGGCGATCGTCCGGGCGTTGTGCAGGAGCATGCCATCCCACGAGGCCTCGGGTGTGCCGGCGGCTCCTGCCGCGTCGGCAAAGAGCTCGCCGCCCACGGCGACCTCGTGCCCCTGCGCGGCGGCTGCCGCGATCACGGCCCGCATCGTCTGGTCGGGCGTGGCCGACTCGACGAAGACCGCGGCGATGTCTCGAGCGACGAGGGCGGCTGCGACCCGCTCGATGTCCGCGGCGGCTGCCTCGTCCACCGTGGAGATGCCCTGGATCGGCTCGACCTCGAGGTCGAACGCACGCGCCAGGTAGGCGAAGGCATCGTGGCTGGTCACGAGCAGCCGCCGGTCGGCCGGGATGGCATCGAGCTCGGCGCGGGCGTCGGCCGCTGCCTGCTCGATCCCGGCAGTGGTGGAGGCAAGGTTCGTGGCGTAGGTGTCGGCGTGTGCAGGGTCGAGCTCCGACAGCGCATCGGCGATGGCGGCTGCGGCCTCGGCCCAGAGCTCGGGATCGAACCAGACGTGCGGGTCCGCGGCGCCGTCGTCCTCGCTGATGATGCGATCCTGGTCGACCGCCTCGGCCAGGGGGATGGCCGGCGTCACCCGGGACAGCTCGCCCATGAGGTCGGCCATCTTGCCCTCGAGGTCGTGCCCGCCGTAGGCGATCAGGTCGGCCGCGCGCAGGCGGTTGATGTCCGAGGGGCGGGCGGTGTAGTCGTGCGGGTCGGTTCCCGGGCCCATCAGCGCGGTGACCTCCACCCGCTCGCCCCCGACCTGCTCGGCGAGGTCGGCGATGATGTTGGTGGTGGCCGTGACCCGGACGGTGCGCTCCTCGATGCCGGGGACGGGCTCGATGGCGCCTGCTTCCGCCGTGTCCTGGTCGCTTCCGCCGCACCCAGCGGCGAGCATGCCAGCCAGTCCGAGGACCAGCAGCCAGGACAGGGACCATGCGGATCGCCGCCGGTCGGGGCGGGAAGGCGTGTGCCTCGGATGGGCAGGCGTGCCCGTGCGGTGTGCGTGGGTCATGGGTGGCTGTCCTGGTGTCATGTCCGTGTGGGTCATGGGTGGCTGTCCTGGTGTCATGTCCGTGCGGGATCGGGAGCGGGTGGCGTGCCGTGACGCGGACCCAGTGCCCGGCCGGGCTCCTGGCTGACCTCGATCTGCTGGGCCAGGGACTGGTCGAGCGCGTGGCGGGCCCCGCCCTCGATCCCGACCGTGACAGGCCCGGCGAAGGGGGCCCGCTCGATGATCGCGATCCGCGCGCCGGGGCGAATGCCGATGCCATCGAGGTAGCGCAGCACCTCCGGCCGGCTGACGCGGACCCGGTGCACGGTCAGCGTGGCGTTCGGGGCGGCGCCCGCGAGGGGGTGGGTATCGGACTCGGGCAGCGTGCCGTCCGCAGCCGGGATGGGGTCGCCATGCGGATCGAAGTGGGGGTCCCCGAGCCGATCGGCCATGCGCTCGAGCAGCCGGGGCGAGATGTGGTGCTCCAGGACCTCGGCCTCCTCATGCACCTCGTCCCAGGGCATGTCGAGGACCTCGTGCAGGAAGGTCTCGAGGATGCGGTGTCGCCGGATCACCGCGAGCGCGGACTGCTGGCCCCGCGGCGTCAGGGAGATCGGTCGGTAGGGGGCCCAGTCGACGAGTCCCTGCTCCTGCAGGCGTCGGCACATCGCCGTGACCGAGGCCTGGGCGACCCCGAGGCGCTCGGCGATCGCCTGGCCGCTGTGCTCGCCATGGCTG
Organism: Thermoleophilia bacterium; assembly: GCA_007122215.1. GTDB lineage: Bacteria > Actinomycetota > Thermoleophilia > Gaiellales > SKUG01 > SKUG01. The sequence continues at coordinate 3,256 of SKUG01000276.1, forward strand.
GAGAGGTGGTAGATCGCCTTCAGGTAGTCCTCGACGGCGGGCGACAACCCTGGCTCTTCGATCACTATAACCATGGTCTTAGGTTAGCCTAAAAAATGGTTGCGTGTCACCTGCAGGAGGTCATTGCGCGCTCCCCGCCGCCCGGATCGTGCCACCTGCCAGGTGCTGGTGTATGGTCCGGGCCAACCGCGGGACACGGGGTCCGCTCGCTCGGGGAGGAGCATGGGAATGGGACGACGACTTGGGTTCACCACCACGCTGCTGGTTGCCGGTGCGCTGGCGCTCGGAGCCTGCGGGGCAGATGACGACGCCGCAGGTCCCGAGGCGCCCCAGGAGCCGGGCGGCGAGGCCCCCGCGGCCGCCGCCGGCGACGTGGAGCGCACCGACGCTCCCCCATCCGATGCCGAGGTCTGTGACCGGTTCGAGGAGCCCGAGCGCACCTCCGACGATCCGCTGCAGTGGGCCGCGGCTCCCGAGCTCGCGATCGAGGCCGACGGGACCTACGACGCACGGGTGGCCACGAGCAAGGGCGAGCTCACGATCCGCCTGTCGCCCGACGAGTCCCCGGTCGCCGTCAACAACTTCATCTTCCTGGCCTGCCAGGGCTTCTACAGCGACGTCCCCATCCACCGGGTGGTCGACGGGTTCGTCTTCCAGACGGGCGACCCCACCGGAACCGGCACGGGAGGCCCCGGCTACACCATCGAGGACGAGCGCGCCCAGGGCCCCTACGATCGGGGGACGGTATCGATGGCGCGCACCCCGGCACCGAACTCCGCCGGCAGCCAGTGGTTCGTCGCGCTCGATGCGGTCCAGCTTCCGCCGGACTACGCCCGCTTCGGCGAGGTCACCGAGGGCATGGACGTCGTCGATGTGATCGGCAGCGTGGCCACGACCACGGCTCCCAGCGGCGAGCCCTCCCAGCCGGTGGACCCGCTGACGGTGTACTGGGTCCAGGTCACGGCAGGGGCATAGTCCGGTCGGTCAGAGCCGGTTGAGCAGCGTCGGCATCAGCCGGCGGCTGCCACGCATGGTTGCGGCAAGCACCGCATCGAACGCGTTGTGCTCGAGCTCCCAGAGCGTGACGTCGCCCCGTGCGGCGATCGTCGCCGTTCGCTCCATCCCGAAGAGCAGCGCCGTCTCTCCGAAGAAGTCGCCCTCCTCGAGGGTCGCCACCAGCTCGCTGCCCCGGTAGACCTCGACGCTGCCGGTGGCGATGATGAAGAAGGACTCGCCGGGATCGCCCTCCTGGATCACGATCTCGCCATCGGCGAAGGTGCGTGTTCGCAGCAGTGCAGCCAGGCGTTCCCGCTCCGGCGGATCCAGCTCGCGCGTGATCACAAGGCCGTCGATCCGCTGCAGCCGAGCCAGCTCCTCGGCCCTGGTCCGGAAGGACGAGATCGATGGTGCGACGATGCGCAGGAAGGTCCCTGCATCGAAGGCCAGCGTCTCCAGTGGCTGGCTGGCACCGACCCGCACCCGCCAGGGCCGCGGGACGCCCTCGAGCAGGCCCTCATGGCCGACCAGGTCCCCGCGACCGAGGGTGCCAACCCGCTCCGGGCTCCCGTCCTCGCCCGGCTCCAGCACGTGGGCGACGCCGCTGCGGATCACCTGGAATCGCTCGGCGCGCTCACCGCGGGTGAGCACCTCCGCGAACGAGGGGTACGCCTCCTCGATGGATCGCAGCGCAAGCTCGCCCACCTGCTCGTAGCTGAGCTCCTGGAGCGCCGGGACCGATCGCAGGAAGCGGGCCCGCGTGACGTACATCGGAAGCCGCTTGCGCCACGGCACCTGGTCCTGGGAGCGCAGCTCCTCCTGCCGCTGCTCGATCAGCCGCCCGCCACGGGCATCCGCACGCTCGACGGCCGTCCGTGCAAGGGTCGCGTCCAGGGCCTCGTAGATGCTCGGGGGAGGCTCGACCAGCAGTCCGCATGCCTGCAGCTCGCCCACGAGGGTCACCACCCGTGGGATCGAGAGGGGCATGTCCGACGCGTGGCGTACCTGCAGCACCTCGGCGATCGAGCGCGTGCCATCGAGGGTTCGCAGCCACTCCATGTCGGTGGCCCCGACGCGGAGTGGCTGTCGGACCTGTGGATGGACGAGCTCCCACGACGGGGGATCCCCGTCGATGCGGGTCGCGCGGGTCAGCGGATCGATCCGCGGGAAGGTCCCGGCCAGGCCCACCCGCTGCCGGATGCGGGCCCAGGCGCTCGGGGCGCCATCGCCGGGTGCCGATCCAGCCATCGCCTACTCCTGTCCGCCGAGCAGCAGGTCGAGCCGGATGGGGCTGGCGTGGGGCGTGCAGCAGCCGCAGTAGACGGCGTCCTCGACGACCAGCGCATCCACGCCGGCATCGCTGCGGGGCCATGACGCGAGCACGTACGGCATCGAGCGTGCATGGTCTGCGCACGCGCCCCGACCACAGAACCGGCAGGCTCCCTTCGCGGCAGATGTACAGCTCCAGCACTCCACGCAGGCATCATCGGTCGCGGGACGGGCTGGCTTGAGCCGCGCCGCGCAGCTGCCAGCTGCCATCGGTCCGCGCGGCGACCACGAGCCGCTCGATGGCACCACCGCCTCCGTCGGGCTGCACCGCGCACTCCCAGCGCTGCCGACGCCGGTCGACCTGTCGGCAGGTCACGGCCGCAACGCCCGTACGTGAGCCATCGCTGCCGACCAGGCCCTCCCGCTGGATGGTCTCCTCCAGCCCGGCTGCGGTGGGCAGGATCGCATCGCGCGTCCAGCTGCCGGTCGGCTGGAACGTGACGGCCCACCACTCCATCAGGAGCTCGCCCTCGCGCGTCCCATCCACCTCGCATCCCCAGCGGGTACCGCCACCGGGCGCCGCCCCGCGGGGCGTGCAGGCTGCCTCGCGCAGGTCGTGCCCGTCATCGCCGTAGGACCAGTCGAGCAGCGCCCAGCCAGCCTGGTCTGCCGACTCCGGGAACGGGGCCGCAGACATCGCGCCATCGCGCGACACGCGTGCGATCCAGCGCTCAGGACGGACGACGCGACCAGACGTCCCGGGTACCGAGACCCCCACCTCGCAGGCCCACGTCGATCCGTCGTCGCGGAGCATCGTGCACGTCGCCGACTCGAGGACCGCCTCGTACGGCCGGTTTGCCGTGACCTGCTCGCCGATCCGGCGCTCCAGGAGCGGTGCGCTGACCGGCCTGTCGATGGTTCCCTGGATCCCGAGGCGCGCAGCGATCGGCGGGAACGTTGCCATGGCGGTCGCTGCAGCAAGGACCAGTGCCGATCCAGTGACGCGGAAGGCCCACGAGCGGGTTCCATCCCCTGTCGCATGTGCCCACAGCCCCAGTGCGATGCCAGCCAGCAACCCACCGATGTGGGCCCCGACGCTCAGCTGGTCGAGCACGGCGCCCAGGGCGACGTTCGCGACCAGCATCCACCGTGCGATGGTGCCCAGGCCCGTTCGTGCCCGCGGGTCGAGGGTCACCGTTGCCCCCAGCAGCGCGTAGGCCATGGCGGAGGCGCCGCTGCCCACCGAGTCGGGGTGGGTCAGCACCGATCCTGCGGCGCCGGCGATCGATCCTGCCACGAGGACGCTGATCGTGAAGCCATGTCCCGTGACGCGCTCGAACGGCGCTCCCACGGCCAGCAGGAAGAGCATGTTCAACAGCAGGTGGAGCAGGCTGGAGTGGACGAACCCGGCGGCGACGAACTTCCACCACTCACCGTTGTCGAGCGCGGCCCGGCTGACCCCGCCGAACGAGGCCAGCTCGCTGGGGCTCGGGGATGACCCGACCTGCCGGAACATCAGGGCGGCCACCGCGATGCACGCCACGAAGATCGCCAGGGTCACGATCGGCTGGACGAGGGGAAACCGGCGGGAGCGATCGCCGAAGAGCCGTGCATCGAGGCTGGCCAGCGCGGAGTCGCCATGCCCGAGGTCCGGCTCGCTGGCCGACTCGTCGAGGACGTCCTCGATCAGGTCATCGTGGTTGGGCGGGCCGGCTACCATGGCCGGTACATCGGCAGCTCCAGCCGTTCGGTGGAGGGCTGGAATGTGTGGTGTTTGTCTGGGCGGTGTCGGGGCACAAGCATGAGGTGGGGAGCAGCCGGCTCCGTGGAGTGCCGGGGCGAGCCAGGAAACGGCGAAGGCAGGATGATGGTCAACCAGGTGGAGCAGCGCGGGACGACGTGGGATCGGCGCGGGCTCCCCGCGGGCCAGGGCCGTCGGGTGCTGGGGCTCGCAGCGGTCGTGCTCGTTGTCGTGCAGGCTGCACTGGCGATGGTGGTGTCCGAGGCCCGGGCCGAGCAGTACATCGTCGGCCTGGCCGGAACCGGCTCGGGCTTTCGCTCGGACGTCGATCGCTCCCGGCTGGTCCACGGCCTCGAGGCTCGCCCCGCCTCGCCCCGCGTGGTCACGGTGCGCGTTCGCGGCAGCCAGCAGCAGCAGCGGCAGGTCGTCGATCGCATCCGCCGGCATCCGGACGTCGAGTACGTCGAGCGCGACCTCGTCAGGCGCCTGAGCTTC
>SKUG01000021.1 GCA_007122215.1 Thermoleophilia bacterium
ACCACCACGTCGGCGGCATCCGAGAGGTCCCCGTCGTGGTTGGGATCGACGGCGTGCTCGATGCCCGCGATCAGGTCGGCAGAGGTCCCGACGACCCCGCCAGCCCCGGCGATGCCGGTGGCCGGGGCCAGCACCCGGACCGAGTGAAGCACCAGGTCCTGCCCGGCCGGCGCCGCGGCCGCGGCGATCACCCCGGCGGTTGCGGTGCCGTGTGCTGCCTCGCGACCCGCGCCCTCGGCGACGATCCCGACGGTGACGTCCCAGGCAGGTCCGGCCTGCAGGTGTGACAGCGCCGGATGGTTGAAGTCCACGCCGCTGTCGAGCAGTGCCACCAGCACCCCGCCACGACGCAGCTGCAGGCCGTTGTCCTCGATCGCGTCGGCCAGCTCGAGCTCCTCGGGCTCCTCCACGGCCGGCATGAACGGCATCGGTGGGGTGGCACCGGGTGGGGTTGCCGGCACCGACAGCTCCTCGGGGTACTCGTCGGCAGGCTGCTCCTCGCCGGCCGGCTGGCCGTCCTCGCCTGCTGCGGACTCGTCCGCATCCTCGCCGGCCGGAGCAGGCTCCCGACGCGCCGGGTCCGCGTCCCCCTCGGCCGGGGCAGGGTCGACGCGGGGCGCTGCAGGTCGGGGCGAGCCCGATCCGTCGGTCGACGGGGCCAGCGCCTCGGTGGCCGGATAGACCAGGCGGACGCGATGCACCGAAGCCACGCCCGGCAGCTGTGCCAGCCGGGCGGCGGTGTCGTCGTGCAGGCGCAGCTCCACGCCGTTGAAGGTCCGCAGGTAGCGGTGCCCGAGATCGAAGCCGATGCCGGCCGCGTGGATCGTCTCCAGCCGCTCGTCCTGCTGCTCGGCAAGCTCGGCGAGGCGGCGCTGGCGAGCGCTGCTGCTGCCGGGGGCGCCGCGGGCCTCCTCGAGCTCGGCGAGGCTCTCGTCGTCGAAGGCAACGATCACGCTGCGCCCGTCGATGGCCGCTGCCGGACGCAGCAGCTCGAACATCCAGGCCCACGGCGAGCTGCTCGACAGGCCGCTGCGCTCGGGCTGGGCGGTGGCAATGGTGCCGCCGGCCAGGGCCACGAGGCACGAGGCCAGCACGCCACAGGCCAGCCGGATGGCCGTGCCCCTGCGCGCGTGTTGCCTGCTGCTCACGGGATCGTTGTCGGATCCAGCCGCCCATCCCTTGACAGGGCACTAGCAGGATCGACGTCGAGCAAGGCAGCATCGGCCACCGCCAGCTGCGGGCAGTGGGCAGCTGCGACGCCGACCATCGCGGCGTTGTCACCGCAGTACTCGAGCGGTGCCGCAACCATTCGCACGTCGGTTTCCCGACACCTGTCCTCCAGCATCCGGCGCAGGCGTGCGTTCGCGGCAACCCCGCCGACGACCGCGAGCGTGGTCCACGGGCCGCGCCGCAGGGCCTTGTCACAGGCCGCGAGGATCGTCTCGCAGATCGCCTGCTCGTAGGCGGCGGCGAGCTCGGCGGCCGGTGGGTGGTCCGGGTCGCGCAGCGCCAGCAGGAGCGCGGTCTTGAGCCCGGCAAAGCTCATGTCGCAGCTGGGGTCGCCGACCATGGCGGGGTTGATCCCCGGCACGGCTGCGGTGTGTCCCCGTGCCAGCTGCTCGATCGCCGGGCCACCGGGCTGGGCCAGGCCGAGCAGGCGTGCGCCCTTGTCGAAGGCCTCGCCGGCCGCATCGTCGCGGCTGGTGCCCAGCAGCTCGAGCGTCCAGCCGGCGCCCACCCCGAGCAGCAGGGTGTGGCCGCCGCTGGCCAGCAGGCAGAGCAGCGGTGGCTCGGGAGGATCGTCGGCGAGGCGGATGCTGAGCACGTGCGCCAGGAGGTGGTCGACCGGCACGACCGGGATCCCCCGCACCGCGGCCACGCCCAGCGCATAGCCCCAGCCGACCAGCAGCGAGCCCACGAGCCCGGGGCCGCGCGTCGCGGCAACCGCGTCGATCGGCCCCCGGGCACCTGCGAGCGCCGCGGCGACGACCCCATCGACCACCTCGAGGTGGCGGCGCGATGCAAGCTCGGGCACCACCCCGCCGTAGGCCGCGTGGACCTCGTGCTGGGAGGCCACGATGCTGGCTTCGACCTCGGTCCCGCAGACCACCGCTGCGGCAGTCTCGTCACAGGAGCTCTCGATCGCCAGGTACCGCTTCATGTCGCCACCGGCCGTGCCAGCACGAGCGCATCCTCCGGCGGGGTGCGGTAGTACCCCCGGCGCCGTCCGATGGGCTCGAAGCCGAGCGTGGCGTAGAGCCCCAGCGCGGGCCGGTTGCCGGCGCGCACCTCGAGCAGCACGCCGTCGGGACAGGCGCCTGCAGCCTCGGCCAGCCAGCGCTCGCAGAGCGTGCGGGCGAGCCCCTGCCTGCGGCGGGATGGGTCGACCACGAGGTTGAGCAGGTGGCAGGTCCCCGCCAGCGGCACGGCGAGCAGCATGCCGACCAGCAGGCCATCCCCGTCTCGGACGCCGAGCCGGATGCCGTCCGCGCGCGCAAGCTCCTCCGCGACCTGCGCCGCCGACCATGGCGCGTCCTGGCTGCGCAGCTCCAGCGCGACGGCCTGCTCCAGGTCCTCGGGTCCGAGCCTGTCGACGATCTGCACCTCGGAGGTCATGTGGGCCCCCGGGGGGCAGGGGCGGCGGGTCGCGACGGCGTGGCATCGGGCGCGCGGACGTAGGTTGCCACGGGGAGCATCGCCCCCTCCCCTGCGGGACCTGCCGCGGCGGCAGCGATGGCTGCAGATGCCAGCCACGCGGGATCGAGCGGGGGATCCTCGGGGTGCCCGGCAGGTCGTGGGATCGTGCTGATCGCATCGAGCGGGACGGGTGGGCCGCCATCGGCCGGGCGCATCCACTGCTGGCGGTACCGCTCGCGGCGCTGCGCGTCGCAGCTGACCTCGGCGCTCGTGCCCGGCTCGAGCTGCCACGCCCGCGCGGCGAGCTGGGTGAACCCGACGACCACCAGGTCGCGCCGGCTGCCGGCTGCCGCGCGCTGCATCCCGTAGGCCGTTGCCAGCCCGACGCGGATGCCCGTGAAGCTCCCCGGGCCGGTGCAGGCAGCGACGGTGGTGACGTCATCGAGCGAGCGCTCGATCCCGGCCAGCAGGCCGAGCAGGTCGGCGAGCGCCGCCTGCCCGCGTGCGAGCCGCTGGCTGACGGCGTGGACGGTGCCATCCTGCTCGGCCAGCAGGCAGGACAGCATGCGGGAGCTGGTGTCGATCACGGCGATCATGACGAGGCGGGCTCCGACGTCGTTGCGGCCAGCAGGCGCCCTGCCAGCGCGATGGCCTCGGCCGTGGTCACCCGGGCCGGTGGCCCGATGCCGATCGTGCGCGCTGCCGGGCCGGCGTGGTCGAGCTGGAGGGTCCAGCAGCTGCGGCCCTCCAGCAGGGATGCCAGCGCCTGTGTCGGCCACTCGATGAAGGCACGGCCCGCATCGAGGTAGGGCTCGAGGTCGGCAGCTGCAGCTTCGGGATCGTCCCGGGAGCGGTAGAGGTCCACGTGGCTGATGCTGCCACCGTCGGCGGTCTCGTAGCGGTGGGCGATGGTGTAGGTCGGGCTGCCGACGGCGGCGTCGACACCGAGCGTGCGGGCAGCTGCCGCAACGAGGGTGGTCTTGCCGGCACCGACCGGCCCCTCCAGCAGCACGACATCTCCGCGCGCGAGCAGGGGCACGAGCTCCCGGACCAGGCGTTCGAGCGCAGCGACACCGACCAGCGGCAGCCGGATCACCCGGGGCCTCCACCCTGCAGGTCACCAGTCCCTCCGAGCCGCAGCTGGCGGGAGGTGCCGCCCGCAGCGCCCGGGCCCGCTGGCTGGGCCGGGGCACTGGCCGCTGGCGCAGGTGCGGTCCCGTGCAGGAGCTCGCGCAGCCGCTGGCCCAGCAGCGTGAAGCGGTCATCGAGCTCGGCGACGTGTGCTGCCGCCCGCGGATCCATGGCTGCCAGCACCTGCACGCCCAGCCCGGCGATCGTGGCGGGCACCGCCGTGCCGTGCGCATCCGGCAGGCGCAGCCCCCGGCCGGCGAGCAGCTGGATCGGGGTGGTGCCCATCGCAACCACGACCTGGGGGCTGGCCAGCACGAGCTCCCGGAAGAGGTAGCCCTCGCACTGGCGGATCTCCGAGGTGCGCAGCGTGCGACTCTGCGGGGGGCGGCAGCGAGCCACCGAGGTCACGAGCACGGCCTCACGCGTCAGGCCGCAGGCGCCAAGGACCCGGTCCACGAGCAGGCCTGCAGGGCCCTGCAGCAGCTGTCCGCTGCGGTCCTCGAAGTAGCCCGGCGCGTCGAGCACGAGTGCCACGTCGGCGCCGTCGGGCCCAGCCCCCGGCAGCGCCTGGGTGCGGTGTGCGTGCAGCTCGCACAGGTCACAGGACCTGATCCGCTCGGCGAGGGCCTGCGCGTCCAGGGTGTCGAGGGCGTTGCCCATCGGCTGCGAGCCGGGCAGCCCCTCAGCCGCAGCCGCCGCAGCCGCCGCCGCAGCAGCCACCACCGCCACCGGCACCGGCCGGCCCGGGCATGCAGCCGCCGATCGGCATCGCATCACCGCCACCACCGCCGGCATGGACGGCGAAGGGTGCGTACTGGCGCACGACATCGGCCGAGCCGCACTGGTCACAGGAGACGGTGTCGACTGCCCCGGCGCTGACGAGGTCGTCGAAGCGGGATTCACAGTCGCGGCAGAGGAAGTCGTAGATCGGCATGCCCGAATCCTAGCACCGATTCCTCCCGGACTCCGGGCCGTCCGCTGCCAGCGGTAGCGTGTCTGCATGCGCGAGGTCAGCGAGCCGGACGAGCTGCGCCACCAGGTGGCGGCAGCGCGCACCCGTCGGGAGCGGGTGGGCCTCGTGCCGCTGGTGGGTGGCATGCACGACGGCCAGGCGGCCCTGCTGCGCGCAGCCCACGCCCAGTGCGACCTGGTCGTGGTGGTCACGGGCCTGCCTGCCGCGACGCTCGATGGCCTGCCCGGACACCTGCTCTGGCGCCCCGCGCCGGCGCCGGCACCCTCGCTGGTACGGCTCGATGCCTCGGTGCTGGGCAGCGAACGCGCAGCGCGCCTCGATGACCGCCTGGCCGCCCAGGTGCTCGCGCTGCTCAACGCGGCGGTGATGGTGCGCCCCGACCGCCTGTTCGTGCCGAGCATGCACCTGCTGCTGTGCTGGCTGCTGCGGCGCGCGCTGGTGGAGGTCGGGGCGGTGGACGTCGACGTGCAGGTGCTGGAGTCGCTGCGGGCCGGTGATGGGCTGCTGGCCAGCCACGATGCCGATGCGCTCACCGGTGCCGACCGCGAGCGTGCCACGCTGCTGCCGCGGGCCCTCGACGAGGTCGAGCGGCTGGTCGGGCTCGGGGAGCGCTCCAGCGGGCGGCTGGTGGCGCGCTGCGCGGTGATCGCCGCGGCCGAGCCGGAGGTTGACCTGCGCTTCGTGGAGCTGCTGGAGGGCGACACCCTCGAGCCGCTGTCTGCGCTGCACCCCGGGCAGGATGCGTGGGTGGTCGGCGGGATGCGCGTGGCCGGGCGCCAGGTCGTCGACGTGCGACGCCTGTCGGTGCCGGATCAGCCGGCGGCCGAGCCGGCTGCTGCCGGCAGCAGCGCGCGCAGGTAGCGGCCCGTGTGGGAGTCGTCGCAGGCGGCGACCTCCTCGGGCGTGCCCTCGGCGATCACGAGCCCGCCGTCGCGTCCGCCCTCGGGGCCGAGGTCGACGATCCAGTCGGCACACTTGATGACGTCGAGGTTGTGCTCGATCACCAGCACGGTGTTGCCCTGCTCGCGCAGGCGCAGCAGCACGCCCAGCAGCCGCTCGATGTCGGCAAAGTGCAGGCCGGTGGTGGGCTCGTCGAGGATGTAGAGCGTGCGGCCGGTCTGCACCTTGGCCAGCTCGGTGGCGAGCTTCACGCGCTGGGCCTCGCCGCCGGAGAGCTGGGTGGCGGGCTGGCCGAGGCGGATGTAGTCGAGCCCGACGTCCGAGAGGGTCTGCAGGCGGCGGTGGATCGGCGGGACGGCCTCGAAGAAGCCAACGGCCTCCTCCACGCTCATCGCGAGTATGTCGGCGATGCTCCTGCCCTTGTAGAGCACCTCGAGCGTCTCGGAGTTGTAGCGGCGCCCGTGGCAGACCTCGCAGGGCACGTAGACGTCCGGGAGGAAGTGCATCTCGATGCGGATGGTGCCGTCGCCCTTGCAGGTCTCGCAGCGTCCGCCCTTGACGTTGAAGGAGAAGCGTCCGGGCCTGTAGCCGCGGATGCGGGCCTCCTGGGTCTTCGAGAAGAGGTCACGGATCCTGTCGAACAGCCCGGTGTAGGTCGCGGGGTTCGAGCGGGGGGTGCGCCCGATCGGCGCCTGGCTGACGTCGATCACCTTGTCGAAGTGCTCGAGCCCCTCGATCGCCTCGTGCCGCCCGGGCCGCTGGCGGGCCCGGTTCAGGCGCGTGGCCACGGCCTTGTGGACGATCTCGTTGACGAGCGTGGACTTGCCCGAGCCCGAGACCCCGGTGATGCAGGTCAGGCGCCCGACCGGGAACGCCGCGTCGACGCCGCGCAGGTTGTTCTCGGAGGCGCCGTGCACGGTGAGCCAGCCGCGGTCCTCGCTGATCCGCTCGGGGATCGCGATCGTGCGCCGCCCGGAGAGGTAGTCGCCGGTCAGCGAGCCGTCGGTGGCCATCACCTCGTCGACGCTGCCGCAGGCCACGACCTGGCCGCCGTGCTCGCCAGCCCCGGGGCCCATGTCCACGAGCACGTCGGCTGCGCGCATGGTCTCCTCGTCGTGCTCGACGACGATCACGGTGTTGCCGAGGTCGCGCAGGCGCGTGAGGGTCTCGATCAGCCGCGTGTTGTCGCGCTGGTGCAGGCCGATCGACGGCTCGTCGAGGATGTAGAGCACCCCCACGAGGCTCGATCCGATCTGGGTGGCCAGGCGGATGCGCTGGGCCTCCCCGCCCGAGAGCGTTCGGGCGGCGCGACCGAGCCCGAGGTAGCCGACCCCGACGTCGCTGAGGAACGACAGGCGCTCGCGGATCTCGCGGATGATGCGCTCGCCGATCAGCTGCTCGGTGTCTGTGAGCTCGACCGCCTCGAGGAAGTCCAGCGCCTGGCGCACGTCGAGCTCGGAGACCTCGGCGATGCTGTGGTGGCCGACGGTCACCGCGAGGGACTCGGGACGCAGCCGGGCACCCTCGCAGGCGCGGCAGGGCGTGTCGTGCATGAAGCGGTCGATGCGCTCGCGGATCAGCTCGCTGTCTGTCTGGTCGTAGCGCCGCTTGAGCTCGCGCACGAACCCCTTCCAGGTGACCGTCCAGCGTCGCGTGCGGCCGCGGCGGGTGCGGTACTGCATCTCCACGGGCTCGTCCGAGCCGTGCAGCAGCACGTCTCGATGGGCTGCCCGCAGGCGCTTCCAGGGGCGATCGGTGGGGATGCCGTTGGCCTCGGTGATGCGCTGCACGCGGTCCTCGTAGTAGCTGCCGCTGCCCGAGAGGCTCGTCACCGCCAGCGCTCCCTCGTCGATCGAGAGGTTGGGGTCGGCCACGAGCGCGTCGGGGTCGACCTCGCGGTGGCTGCCGAGGCCCATGCAGTCGGGGCAGGCGCCGTGCGGGCTGTTGAAGGAGAAGATCCGTGGCTCGAGCTCGGGC
>SKUG01000082.1 GCA_007122215.1 Thermoleophilia bacterium
CGATGGAGACGACCAGGCGCAGGTTGGCCTCGATCATCGCCGTCTTGGCGGCCATGTCACCACGCTCGATGCGCTTGGCCAGGGAGACCTCCTCCTCGGCGGTGAGCAGCTCGACCTTGCCGATCTCCCGCAGGTAGAGGCGGAGCGAGTCGAGGCTTGGCTCGACGGTGAGGTCGAGCTCCGGCGGCGGCGGAGCGGGCTTGCCATCGACGGCACCGAACGCACCGTCGGAGGTTGCCGAGTCCGTGCGGATCTCGATGTCGTGTTCGACCAGGTAGGTGTGGAAGTCCTTCACCTGGTCCTCGGAGACCTCCACGTCGGCGAGCGCCTCGGTGATGGTCTGGACGGTCAGGTAGCCGTCCTCGTGGGCCTTCTCGGCCAGCTTCTGAAGTTCAACTACGTCGGGTACCGCGATGTCGACGGTGAGCACAGTGCCTCCTTGGCAAACTTGGTCTTCCATGACGCTGCCGGACTGGTGCTACCTCGACCGCACCGCTGATTACAACCTGGTAGAGCGCGTGCTGATGGGCGGCTGGCGACGCGCTTCATGCGCACCACCGGACGGCAGTATATGTGTTCGTCGATCCCCGTGCGTCGGTGCCACCTCATCCGGTGGCGATCCGCAAGCCCGATGGCGTGCAACGTACACCTACCTATCCCCGCCAGCGGGCCCTGCCATGCCCCTGCCATGGCTGGGCTGGCCCACCCGGCCAGCGGTGCGTGCAGGATCCGGCCACCCACCGGGGGCGGCACGGGGCGGGCGTCCCCGGTCAGGCGGGGGGCTCGAGGTCGAGGGCCTCGGCCAGGCGCTCTGCCAGGGCCGTGACGATCCAGTCCCCGACCCCGCTGTCGGAGAAGCCCACGGCGATCGTGGTGGCGATCCCGGCAACCACCGCGGTGAGCCCGACGTACTCCACGGCGACCGACCCGCGCTCGGAACGCACGTGGCCATGCAGGCGACCGGCCAGCCGACGCAGGCGCACCGTGGCAGGAGGGGTGGGCGAGTGTCCAGGCCTGCGGGGTGGTACGGCGATGGGCATGCTCGCAATCGTACGGACGCAGGCGTGGCCGATGGGTGACGAATGTAACGGGATCGTCACGGCTCGGGCGTGCGCGTGCGAGGATACGGCGCGATGGCCGCCGATACGTCCACAGACCTGCGACGCGACCTGCAGTGCGAGCTGCCGGACCACCGCCTGCCCCTCGACGAGGTCGGCAGCGAGGGCCTGCGCGGACGCCTGCAGCTGGCAGGCCTCGACCCGCTGGCGGTCGAGGTCGACATCAGCTGCTCGCTCGGCCCGGACCAGCGGGGCGTCCACGTGTCACGCTTCGCGGAGTCGCTGGCAGCCGTCCTCGCTGGCGAGCACACGACGATCGCCCGGGCGGCCCGTGCCGCCTGCAGCGCAGCGATCGATGCCCAGGGTGCCACGGCCGGCCGCGTGCGCATCAGCGGAACGGTCCACCTGCCGGCAACGACCCCGGCCAGCGGGCGGCAGGTGGACGTGCCGGTGCAGCTCACCGGGCATGCCACCATCGGCGACGACGGCGCCTCCACTGCTGGCACCACCGTCCACATGATGGGCATGACCGCCTGCCCGTGCGCCCAGCACCTGGTCGAGACCGAGGCCGCCGCCCGCCTCGAACGCTCCGGGCTCGATGCCGCGCAGGTCGCGACCGTCCTCGACGCGGTGCCGATGGCCACCCACAACCAGCGTGCGGCCTGCGACCTCACCGTGGACGACCCGGACGTCCCCCTGCACCTGCTCGTTGAGGTCGCCGAGCACGCCTTCAGCGCGCCCATCCTCGACCTGCTCAAGCGTGACGACGAGCTGGCGGTGGTCCTCGCCGCACACGCCGCCCCACGCTTCGTGGAGGACAGCATCCGGGCGGTCCTGCAGGCAGCGACGGGCCTGCTCGGACACCTGCCACCCGACACCGGGATCCGGGTCCACCAGCGAAACTTCGAGTCCATCCACACCCACGACGTGAGCGCACGCCACGCGACCACGCTGGGCGCGCTCCGAACCCAGGACAGAGCCGGGGAGGCACCATGACCGCACTGCTGGCCATCGACCAGGGCACCACGGGCACGACGGTGCTGGTGGTCGGCACCGACGGCACCATCCACTCCCGGGGCTACGCGGAGCATCCCCAGCACTTCCCCACGCCCGGCTGGGTCGAGCACGATGCCGAGGCCATCTGGCAGTCGGTGCTCGACGCCACTGCGGCAGCCCTCGCATCGAGCCCTGCCGGCGCCGGCGAGGTCGCTGCGGTGGGCATCACGAACCAGCGGGAGACGATCGTCGCCTGGGACCGCACGACCTCCCGCCCGCTCGGCCCGACGATCGTCTGGCAGGACCGGCGCACCGCCGAGCGCTGCGACCAGCTCCGCGCCAGCGGGTTCGACGAGCGCATCCGCGAGCTGACCGGACTGCCCACCGACCCCTACTTCAGCGCCACCAAGGTCGAGTGGCTCCTCAGGAACGATGACGAGGTCGCTGCCGCCGCGCGGGACGGGCGCCTGGCGCTCGGGACCATCGACAGCTGGCTGGTGTGGCGGCTCAGCGGCGGGACGGTCCACGCGACCGACCCCTCCAATGCGGCCCGGACGATGCTCTACGACATCCATGCGGGCACGTGGTCACCCGAGCTGTGCGACCGGTTCGGGGTCGATCCGGCATGGCTGCCGGAGGTCGTGCCGTCCAGCGGCCACCTCGCAGGCGTCGACCCTGCGGCGCTGCCGGGAATCGACGCCCCCGTGAGCGGGATGGCAGGCGACCAGCAGTCCGCGCTCTTCGGCCAGGCATGCTTCACCCCGGGACAGGCCAAGGCCACCTACGGGACGGGCGCCTTCGTGCTCGTCAACTCGGGACGCCTGGCGCCATCGACCCGACGGCTGATCTCCACCATCGGCTGGTCCCACCGCGGCGAGGTGACCTACGCGCTGGAAGGCTCGATCTTCACCGCAGGGGCAACCATCCAGTGGCTGCGGGACGGGCTCGGCATCATCGACTCCGCCCCCGAGGTCAGCACGCTGGCAGCCGAGGTGGCCGACAGCGGGGGCGTGACGCTCGTGCCCGCCCTGGCCGGGCTCGGCGCTCCCCACTGGAACCCGCACGCGCGCGCGAGCATCTCCGGCATCACGCGCGGCACGCGGCCGGCACACATCGCCCGGGCGGCCCTCGAGGCGATCGCCTTCCGCGTAAGGGAGAACGTTGAGGCCATGGAGCTCGAAGGAACGCCCGTGAGCGAGCTGCGCGTCGATGGCGGGATGGCTGCCAACGACCTCTTCCTGCAGCTCCAGGCAGACGTGCTGGGTGTGCCGGTCACGCGCCCGACCAACATCGAGACGACCTCGATCGGGGCCGCCTTCCTTGCGGGGCTGGGCGCCGGGACGTGGTCCTCGCTGGAGGAGGTCGCCAGCGCCTGGACTGCCGAGCGCACCTTCGAGCCCGCTGCCGACACCTCGTGGGTGGAGGCCGGATGGGAGCGGTGGCAGTCGGTGATCGACGGGTTCAGCCCGGATCCCGCTCACGCAGGAGGTCCCGCCCCTGCCAGAAGTAGTGCACGGCCGACGCGACCGTAAAGACGATCGCGAGCCACATCACCGGCAGCACGATCATGTCCTGCGCAGCGCTGGTGTCGGGGATCAGCACGAGCACCAGGGCGATCTGGAAGGTCGTCTTGACCTTGCCCAGCCAGCCGGCGGCCATCACCACGCCGCGCTCGGCGGCGATCCCCCGCAACCCGGTCACGGCGAACTCGCGCGCAATGATCAGCACCACGACCCAGGCCGGGAGCTTCTCGAGCTGCACGAGCGCGACGAGCACGCTCGTGATGAGCATCTTGTCGGCGAGCGGGTCCAGCAGCTTCCCGAGGCTCGTCACCTGGTTGCGGGAGCGGGCGAGGTAGCCGTCGACACCGTCGGAGGCCGCTGCGATCGCGAACACGACGAACGCGATGATCGTGCCGTACTCGATGCGGGTGAGCATGAAGGCGAGCACCACCGGGATCAGCATGATCCGCATGATGGTGATCGAGTTGGGCGTGATCCGCTGGCCGATGCGCCTCATGCCTGCCCCCCGGTCCGCGCTGCCATGGCGCTGGCGATCGCTCCCAGCACGACCTGGGCGCAGGTGTAGGCGGTGATGTCCGCAACGTCCCGGTGCGGGTCGAACTCCACGACGTCCATGGCACGGGTCAGCGGGTGCGCCGCCACCACCTCGACGAGCTGCTGCAGCTCGGCCGGGTGGAGGCCGCCGGGCATGGCAGCTGGCGCGCCGGGGGCATGGGCCCTGTCGAGCACGTCGATGTCCACGGTCAGGTAGATCGCGTCGCAGCCGGCGAGCCTGCGCAGCGCCTGCCGGGCGATGGGGCCGGCCCCGCGGCGGCGGACCTCCTCGGCACTGGTGCGCTGGATCCCGTGGTCATCGCACCAGGTCCCGAGCGCACGGGCGTTGGCCAGCGGGTGGATGCCCAGCTGGACGACGTCCCGCCCCTGTACCACGCCGGACTCGATGAGCCCCCGGATCGGACAGCCGTTGCTGGGAGTCGGGGACGGGTCCCGAACGTCATGGTGGGCGTCCAGCTGGACGATCCCCACGCGCTCGTGCTGGCGGGCAAAGGCGCTGATGAGCGGCCAGCTGACCGAGTGGTCCCCGCCCAGCGCGATGGTCAGCAGGCCGTGGCCGTAGGCCTCGGCAGCCCGCGTGCGGATGAACTCGAAGGCGTGCTCCCACGGCAGGTCGTGGACGTCCACGTCCCCGAAGTCGAGGATCCGCCCGGATGCCAGCTCGACACCGTGGCCGGCGTGCCAGGTGGAGAAGCGGCGCAGGGCGTGCCGCACGACGTCCGGCGCGAGGAAGGCATCGGAGCCGCTGAGCGAGAGCGCGGAGTAGGGCGCGCCGAGCAGGACCGCCACTGCCGGTGTGCCGTCGGCGGGCAGGGTCCGTGGGTCCGCCAGCAGTCCGGCGGCGTCCCTGGGTAACGGTTGCTCGTCGTGCGCGGTCATGGGCTCCCCCTCATGGGCCCGCCAACCCTACATGCACCGTGCGCCGCCCCGACCCGCGTACGAAAGAGCACCCCGGGCGTGCCATTTCGTACGCGGATCGTGGGCGCCACACGCCTCGGCCACACGCGTGTACGAAAAAGCATCCATCAAGTGCCAAACCGTACGCACATCCGAGGGGAATGCGCCCCGCTCCCGGCCTCCTCACCACCCCGGCCCGACCCGCGTACGACAGAGCATCACTGACGTGCCAATCCGTACCCGGATCGTGGACACGACCCTCCCCACCCTGGCCCGTACCGCGGCGCGGAGACCCGAGACCTGCCGGGGGCCCGAAGCCCCCCGGGGGGTGCTCAGCGGTATCGGCGGCGGGGGAAGACGTCCCGGGCAGAGGCGACCCGGTCGAGGAAGAGGATGCCGTCGAGGTGGTCGAGCTCGTGGAGGATGACGCGGGCCTCGTAGGCGTTGCTGGTGACGCTGGTCGGGGTGCCGTCGGGAGCAGTGGCCTCGACCGTCACCTGCTCGACGCGCTGGACGTTGCCGGTGAAGTCGGGGATCGAGAGGCACCCCTCGCGCGTCACGACCGAGCCGTCCCCGGCAGCGATGCGGGGGTTGCAGAGCACGAGCAGCCCATGGTCGGTGTCGGCCTTGCGGTGGCCGGCGACATCGACGACCACCACCCGCAGCAGCTCCCCGAGCTGGGGAGCCGCAACGCCAACGCACCCGGGATGGGCACGCATGGTGTCGACCAGGTCGGCCACGAGCCCGGAGACGTCCTCGCCGGGCTCGACGGCACGGCAGGTCGCCTTCAGGCGCGGATCCGGGTACTGGATGACGTCGCGGACGCCCATCGCTGCCGTCAGGCCTCCACTGCCTCGGCACGGTGGACGCTCACGCTCAGCCCGAGCGGCTCACCCGCCCGGGCAAGTGCCGCCTCGAGCTCGCGCTGGCTGACGGCGTCCGGCACCACGACGTTGAACCACATCGCAAAGACCTCGCTGGCACCGAGCCGGGACCCGAAGTCATCGATGCTCACCCCCAGGTCGGCCATGACCGCCGACAGCGCCGCAACCAGCCCGGTTCGATCCGGCCCGTAGGCGGCCACCACGTACTCGCCACCACCCGGGCCGGCATCCTCGGGAGCCGGCCCGACCTCGAGCACGAGCCCGAGCTCGGCTGCCACGGGAGCCAGGGTCGCCTCCACCTGGTCGGGCCTCGCTCCCGCCACCACCAGCAGCATGGCGAAGGTTCCGCGGAGGTTGGTCATCGAGCTGTCCTCGATGCCCAGGCCCGCATCCTCGAGCGCGGCTGCGACCCGGGCGACGATGCCCGGCCGGTCGGCTCCCATTGCTGCGACGGCGACGTGATCCATGCCAGTCGACTACCCAGCAGGAGCGGATCGCACACGATGCCCGGATGCTCACAGAGCGTGCCCGTCAGCGAGGCAGCACTGCCGCGGAGGCGACACCGGATGGCGCTCCCCGGGCCGGGAACGACTGCGGGGCGACACCGCATGGTGCCGCCCCGCTCGCGCGCGCCTGCCTCACGTACGGGCGCGCGGGTACCGTCGGGCTCGTGCTCAGCGCTGGTCGTACCAGGCGCCATTGAGGATGCCGGTGGCCTCGGCATGCTGCTCGATCCAGCCCCAGTCGAGGTTCGCGAGGAACGCATCGATGTAGCCGGCGCGATCGGTGCCGAAGTCGGCCCAGTAGGCGTGCTCGTAGACGTCGAGGGCAACCAGCGGCGTGGCGCTCCAGACCGGGTAGGTGTTCTGTGCGTCGCCGAGGTAGTTGGCGAGCCGACCGGTCTCCCAGTCGTAGGCGAGCCATGCCCAGCCGCGGCCAGCCATGCCCGTTGCCTTGAGGTCGGCCTTCCAGGCGTCGTAGCTGCCCCACTCGGCGTCGATGTACTGGCCGAGCTTGCCGGTCGGCGCGGAACCGTCACCACCGAGGTTGCTGAAGTACAGCTGGTGGTTCTTCACGCCGCCGACGGCGAAGGTCCAGTCGGTCTTCAGCGCGCGCCAGTCGCTGTAGATCTGGTTGGCGGAGGCCAGGTCGGTGCCCTTGAGCTGCTCCTCGATGGCCTTCCACTTGCCGACGTAGGCCTCGTACAGCTTCCAGTGGTTGTTGATGGTCTCGGCCGAGATGCCCTCCATCTGGAGCAGCTCCGGCTTCTTCTCGATGGTTGCGATCTCGCCGCCCCACAGGGTGGGTCGTGGCATGGCTGCAGTGCTCATCTGTCGGTGTCTCCCTCGTTTGCTGGTCGTGGCGCGCCTGCCAGCCCCCGCTCTGGCTCCGAGTGCAGCACGGGCGCGCACCGCCCACTATCCTAGCGGCCATGGGGATCCGGTTCAGGCACGGGCAGGACGCAGCGGCGGGCAGCCACGGCCAACCCGATCCACCACGCCCCTCCGACCCGCCCCCCAGCAGCGATACCCGGACGCCCACGGCGGCACCCCGCAGGCGCGGTCGCCCCGTGGCCACGCCCCACTGCCCATGACGAGCATCGCACCGACACCCGCCCATCCCGCACCCGCGCAGGCCCGGCCGAGCGCCGCGCAGGTGCTGGGCCTGGCCCATCGCAACGCCAGTGCCGCCG
>SKUG01000007.1 GCA_007122215.1 Thermoleophilia bacterium
CTCGGAGCTGGCCTTCCGCAGCAGCCGCCCGTAGGCGCTGCGTGCCCGACCGGCCTCCTCGGCTGCAGCCTCTGCTGCGGACTCGGCCTCGATCTCGCCGCGGAACCTGCGCAGTGCGTCCTGCATGTTCGCCAGGCGGAAGAGCAGGAAGCCCCCGACCAGGCCCAGCAGGGCGATCGCCACCGGGACGAAGTAGTCGCCGATCCCGGTGAAGGGCAGCTCGCCTGCCGGCGGTGTCCCGCCCCCCTCCTCGATGGGGTCTGGGCCCGGATTGATGTCCGGCGCCGGTGGATCGATTCGGTCGAGCGGCGGTGGCGGGTCCGGCGTCGGATCCGGCGTCGGTGTCGGCTCCTCAGGATCTTCCGGCTGCTTGGGATCTTCCGGCTGCTTGGGATCCTCCGGCTGCTTGGGATCCTCCGGCTGCTTGGGATCCTCCGGCTGCTTCGGATCGACCGGCTGCTTGGCATCGACCGGCTGCTTGGCGTCCGGCTCGGGGATCGCCTTGTCAGCCTGCTTTGGATCCGGCTCGTACGCATCCACCTTGCCTGCGAAGGCCGTCGGCGCGTAGGTCGCCATCGCGAGCGCCGCAACCCCCATCATCATCAGCTTCCATCGCATGGTATTCCTGCCCCTCCCGTGGGTTCTCTCTGCCTCGAACGTACAACCACTGCTGCAATACGGCAATACGTTGTCAACGAGGTGCCAGAAAACTCCGTGCAGATCCGTCCGGTGCATGCAGCGCGTGGATGCCGCGAACCCCCTGGAACCCCTCATCACCGGGGGTATCGGGTCCACGGCCGGCACCGTTGCACGGCCCTGCCGGCACCGGGGTTCCCAACGGCACCGACAGGACGCACCGGTTACCCATCTTCGGCGCCCCCAAACCACCCAATTTGAATATTTTTCGGAATATCGCTCCGAGCGAGAAATTTGCACTCAAGGAACTTGACTTGCTGCCGAAATGATTCCAGCATGCGCCATGAGTGTTCAAGGAATGCTCAACGGGGGCCGGGGAGGGCTCGTCCCGCTCCGGGTCCCGGTGGCACATCGCCACGACAGCACACCAACGATTCTCCAAGGGGGAGATCACACATGTACCACGCCTCTGGCACGTACGCTCCTGGCCTCGACGGCCAGCTCTTCGGCACCGACTCCGGCATCGCGGGCAGCTTCGGCCCCATGCGCGGCTTCGCTGGTGCCACACCGCACGGCTTCGGCCCCGAGTCCGGCTTCCCGGGCATGGGCGGCTTCGGCTTCGGCATCGATGCCGGCCCCATGGCTCCGGCCAGCACGGGCTTCGGTGGCTTCGGCACCGTCGGCATGGGCCTGGGCGCCACTGCCGGGATCCCGGGACAGGTCCCGACCCTTCCGATCGGTGGCGGCCTGAGCATCGACCAGGTCATCGACGTGCTGCCCAGCCGCCCCGAGCTGCTGGCCGAGATCGTCGTCAACCGCCCCGACTGGCTCGTCCAGGTCGCCCGTACCAAGCCTGACGTCTTCACCCAGGTCGCCACCGTGCGTCCCGAGGTGCTCGCGTGGGCCTGCGCCGTGCGACCGGACCTGCTGGCATGGGTGGGCGCGAACCGCCCGGAGGCGCTGCTCAAGCCGCTGCGCGTGGCTCCCGAGCTGCTCGCGCTCGTGGGCACCTACCGCCCCGAGGCCCTCGTGCAGCTGTTCACCATCGTGCCCGAGCTGCTCGCCAAGGTCGCGGCAACCACCCCGGAGTCGGTCATCCAGCTGCTCAGCCTGGCTCCCGGCTGCCTGCTCGCGATCGCCGCGCAGCGACCGGAGGTCATCGCACAGCTGATCACGACCAAGCCGGACGTCATGCGCCAGGTGATCATCGTCCAGCCGCAGCTGCTGGTCGAGCTCGCCCGCATCCACCCCGAGTCGATCATCGTTGCGCTCCGCGAGCACACCGACATCGTCACGAAGGTGATCGAGGCACGCCCCGAGCTGCTCGTGGAGCTCGCCCGGGTCGCACCGGTGGTGGTGCAGGCGATCGTCCAGGTGGCGCCTCGCGTCATCCGTGACATCGCCCGCACGCGCCCCGAGCTCGTCGGACAGCTCACCGGCTCCTGGACCGGCGGCATCGGCTGGGGCCAGCCCCAGGGCTACGGCAACCCGGCACCGGCAGCCGGCTACGGCACCGCACCCGCGTTCGGCTTCGGCTTCGGGTTCGGCCAGCCGCAGGGCTACGGCACCCCGGCACCGGCAGCCACCGCCCCCTCCTGGTGGGGCTACGGCCTCCAGGGCCAGCCGCAGGGCTTCGGCTACGGCATCCAGGGTGGGCTCGGCCTGCAGGCCCTGCTCGATGACCTGACCGCCGACGCAGCCCCGGCAGCGCGCAAGCGCACCAGCAAGTCCCGCAGCTGAGCCATCGGCCCAGCCAGCGAACGTCCCCGGGGGTCCGGCACCAGCGGTGTCGGGCCCCCGCGGCGTTCATGGACCATCCTCGCTGGGGGGCTCAGCCTCAGCCGGGGAAGTTCACCACCAGCGCGCTGACCGTGTCGTCCTCGGTCGCTGCCACCAGCACGGGCAGGTCGCGCGACTCGGCCAGCGAGTAGCGGCTCACCAGCAGGAAGCGGTCACCCGAGCGCTCGGCGTCCGGGTAGGCCTCCTCGATGCCATCGACGCCATCGCCGACCACCAGTCCGTCGCCGGTGCGCCATGCGGGCCCGGTGAGCCGCACGGTGGCCGGCGTGACGAGGTCGGGCACCTCGCAGGCTGCCGGGTTGGGCTCACCGGTGGTGGAGGTCCCCGTGCGCGTGAAGGTCACCTCCACGCCCGCCGTCTCCCAGGCGGCACGGCAGGTGCTGCGGTCGTCTCCCGAGGTTCGCAGCGCGTCGGGAGCTCCCCAGGTGTCGATGGCCGTTCGAAGCGTCGGGGAGGGAAGGGTGTCGCTGCCCAGGCCCGCCGTCTCCCAGAGCCCGATCCTCGAGACCGGCGAGGGCGAGCCGGCATCGGCCGCCACCACCGTGAAGTGGCTGAGCTCGATCGCAGGGGCCACCGCGCCCGCTGTCTCACGTGCGCGCGCGAGGTCGTCGCGCGCGGCATCGAGCTCGGAGGTGAGGATGTCGATCCGCTGCTCGGCCTGGGTGCGGTAGTCGTTGGCAGCACCCCGTGCCGAGATGCCGAGCCCGATCGCCACGAGGCCCACCACCAGCATCAGGGCACCGATGCCCAGCACCACTGCCGTGCGGGCCTCGTGCACGTTGCGGACGAGGTCCCTCCACTCGAAGGGCTCGCGCTCAACGGTGGGGCGGGGACGGGGGGATCCGGCCGCAGGCTGGCTCCGGCGCGCCCGCTCGCGCAGGCGGTGGTGGAAGCGCTCGGCACGCAGCTCCTCGGCCATGAATCCCTCGACGTCGGCGTAGCTCGAGATCCCGGCCCAGCTGCCCAGGCGGATGTCCTCGTCGCCCGTCTCGGCACCATCGTCCCCGGCATCGGACGCGGGTCCTGCATCCGGGGCCGATGCCCCGCGGCCTGCTCCCGACTCCCCAGCGTGCGGCGTGTCGGGTGCCGGCTCGTCGGCTTCCGGGGCCCCGGCTTCCGCTGCCTCCCCTGCCTCGGCTGCCGGCTCGTCGGTCGACGAGGAAGCTTCGGTGGCCGTGTCCCTGGCCGTGCGGCGCTGTCCGCTCGCGGCCGGGCCGCGGCGTCGGGACGTTCCCTTCGAGCGCTTCGGGCGCTTCGGGCCGTCGTCGTTGCTGGAGGCTGCCACCGAACCTGTCCCCTCGTGCTGGTGCATGGCTGTGACACGCACCCGGAGCAGCGGGATGCGTGTGTTCGGGGGCCGATCCTGACAGGTCGGACGCCATGGCGCAGCGGTGGCGCGCCCGCCGCCGGTCCCTGCGACAATCCCGCCATGCCCAGCTCCGACACCGCCACCACGCCCGGCACTCCCGCAGCGGCATCCGCCGCGGAGGCGGTCCGGCCCGCACGCGACCCGCTCCTGACATCCCTGCAGTCCGGGGACCCGACAGCCCTCGCGCACCTCATGGCCAGCCATGCACCGCGCCTGCTCGCGATCGCCGGCCAGCTGGCAGGCACCGAGCGAGGGGCAGGGGCCGCGCTGCAGTCGGCGATCATCGAGGCCTGGAGGCAGGCCCCAGCCGTCCCGCACGGGCGGCTGTCGACCGAGGCCTGGCTCGTCACGCTCGTCCGCGGGGAGGCGCTGCGCGCTGCCCGCAGCGACCGGGCAGCTCGGACCCCGGGCACGCCCGACGGGATCGGATCCCCGGCAGCCCGGCAT
The DNA here is from genome assembly GCA_007122215.1 of Thermoleophilia bacterium. GTDB lineage: Bacteria > Actinomycetota > Thermoleophilia > Gaiellales > SKUG01 > SKUG01. The sequence goes on from SKUG01000007.1 coordinate 4,253, forward strand.
GCGATGGAGGCGTGGCTGGGCTCCGATGCCTCCCGCACCGCCTCGGACACGGATGATCCTGGGGCGGAGCTCGTTGCGGGGCTGGATGAGCTGGTCCGCCAGCACGGGATCGCTCCCCCACCCCGCCCCCATGGCCAGGCGGCGCTGCTGGCACGGCTGGCCGTCGGACGCTCGAGCAGCGAGGAGACCCGGCGCGCACGCCGGCTCGTGTCTGCCGATGCGGACGCCCGAGACACCTATGACGGCTTCGTGGAGGCACTCTGCCAGCAGGCCCTCACGATCGAGCCCGTGGAGGTGCCGGATGGGCTCGTGGAGGCGGCCATCGACCAGGCCGTGCGCACCCCCCGCCTGGATGCCGGCTCGGCCATGGGTGCAGGGGGCGGCATGGTACGGCTGTTTCGCGGGGCGCTGGCGCCCGTGCTCGGGGCGGCCCTTGCAATGGTGGTGGTGATCGCGCTCGCCCAGCAGCGACAGCTGGCCGCGATGTCGGAACGGCTCGACCGCACCGCCGAGGAGCTCGAGGCCCGGGAGACCGCGGGAGGCCTGCTGGCACCGGCCACCGTCCACGACCTCGACACCACCGGGCGCTTCGGCGATGCAGCCCTGCAGGTGCTGCAGTGGGACGGCCTGGTGCTGCTCGTGGCCCGTGACGTGCCCGAGCCGGGACCGGGCAGGACCTGGCAGGCCTGGGCAACCGTGCGGACCGGTGGCGGCGAGGTTCGCAGCAGGCCGCTGGTCGAGCTGCCTGCAGGCAGCAGCGTCAGCGCCCTGCCGGCAGACGTGGATCCCGGCAGCACCGTCAGCATCACCGATGAGGCCACCGGGGGCGCCCCCGTGCGGCCGACCGGAGCCCGGGCCGCAACCGGCACGCTTGACAGCTCCGGTACCGTTCCCGGTACATGACCGGGAACCGGACCACCACAGACCACGCGACGCAGGCCTGCCGCCCCCCGGGCGGACAGGCTCCGCATCCCTGCCTGCAGCTGCCACGGCTGCCATCACTGGTCGAGATGCGGCTGGCCACTCCAGCCCCTGCCCCTGCCCCTGCCACGGGCGAGGTGCCGATCGTGCGCCCGCAGGGCTCCACGGACGGGTGCACCGTCGACAGGTCCGCAGCCTTTCCACGCCCGTCGTTCGAACGTGGGCTTGATCGCGCCGATGTTGAACCCCCTGCCTCCCTCCGCAGCAGCGCGCCGCGGAGCCAGTCCCCCGCATGCGCCCAGCCGCCGGGCCCGTCGCGTCCTGCTGCCCACGCTGTCCAGCGACCTGCGCCATCGTCACTGGCAGCTCCCTGCACCCATGGACACGGCATCGCTGGCGCAGGCGAGGGCGCTGCGGCCGGCTACGATCCCCGCAGCCACGCAGCGCTGGTGGCTGCCCGCCAGGTGCTGCTCATCGCGTTTGCGATCAAGCTGGCCATCGTGCTCATCGAGGGTGTTGCCGCGGCAGCCACTGGCAGCCTCGCGCTGCTCGCAGACCTCTCGCACATGACAGTCGACCTGCTGGCAGTGGGTGTTGCCCTCTGGGCTGCCAACGAGGCGATCCGGGAGCCCACGGCCCGTGACGGGCACACACGATTCGAGCACCTGGCCGTGCGCTTCAACGCCGTGATCCTGCTCGGGCTGGGGGCGTTCCTCGGGCTGGAGGCCATCGATGCGCTGGGCCATGACCATGAGGTCCACCACCACGGCAGTGACCTGCTGCTCGTGGTGCTCGTCCGGCTGGTCCTGTCGTTCGCGATGATGCAGGTGCTGCGGCACGGCAAGGACGACAACCTCAACCTGCGCGCCGTGCACACCCACGCCCGGGCAGACCTCGCCATCGGCGCTGGGCTGCTGGTCGGCATGGCCCTGCTCGGGCTCGGGGCACCGCACGGCATCGATGCGCTGCTGGCGCTCGGCATCGCAGGGTTCCTGCTCTGGAGCGGCGCCCACCTGTTGCGGGCAGCAAGGCACGACCGGCCAGCGCAGGGACACATCATTGCATCGGCTCCGCGCTGACGATCCCCACCCCTGCCTACAGCCCGAGGAGCGCGCCCCGGATCCGCTCGTAGACCTCGGCGTTCCAGTGGGCCAGCGCGTAGTGGTTCCCGAGCAGCCGGCGACGCAGCCGGCCGCCGCGATGCGCGACGGGCACGAGCTCGGCACCGGGCAGCTCCGGTGAGCGCGGCGGCCAGATCACCCCGTCTCCATGAGGGTTGTAGATCGAGACGATGCGAAGGGAGTCCGGCTGAGGGGCACTGCCCAGCCGGCGCATGACGTCACTGCCTGCCACGAGCTGGCGGCGCGCCTCGGGCAGCACGTCGTAGAGCACCGGGCCCATCCCCCGGCTGCGCCGGAGCATGCCGTGCACGGTGGCACCAACGGTGCCAAGGTGTGGGGAGGCGACCGTGACGATCAGCCGACAGCGGCCCGCGCCGCCCGACAGCAGCGCCCACCAGCGGGCGATCACGCCACCGAGGCTGTAGCCGACGACCATCACCTCCGACTGCCCGGACTCGGCGAGCACCTCGTCGACGTAGGCGTCGAGGTGCCGGGCCGAGGCGGGAATGTCTCCCAGCCCCTGCCAGGGGTCGTCGTAGGCGAAGACGGAAAAGCCGTCTGCCTCCAGGGCGTCCTGCCACTCGCGCAGCGACTGCCGGGTGTTCGCAAAGCCTGGCACGAGGACCACGGGCAGCGGCGTGCCCACGCGGTTGCGCAGCGGCCGCCCCAGGCGGTGACGCGGCGTGAGCACGGCCTCGACCATGCGCACCCAGCGGACCAGCAGCCGCTGGACCAACCTCGCAAGCAGTGCGACGAGCCCCATGCGCGCGCACGCTACCACCCACGGGCTGGATGCGGGAGGCGTTGCCGCCGCATCCCGCGGGGCGCCACACCGGGAACGGAACGATTGAGGGCCGAACCACCCGGAGCCCGTGCTCCGCCATGGTCCGGCCCTCGAACCGGTCACCTGCCCCGGCGGGCAGGCTCAGGCAGCGGTGCCGGTGCCGGCACCCTCCTCGATGATGGCGCTGTGGGGCACGTAGCGCACCCCGCCCTCGGTGTCCATCGCCACCGCGGTGCGGCCGATCATCGTGATCGTCCCGGTGGTCTCACCGACGGTGAGCTCATCCCCGGCGCTGACCATCTGGCGGACGTAGTAACCGCCGATCAGGTTGGCGATCACGCCCCGGGCACCGAGCCCGAACGCCAGCGCACCAGCAGCGACGAAGCCTGCCAGCAGGATCGTCACGTTGGTGGTGAGCAGGCTCACGTCGAACCCGAGCTGGGC
>SKUG01000257.1 GCA_007122215.1 Thermoleophilia bacterium
CCTGCCCGATGACGAGTACGGCTGGCTGATGCGCCGCGCAGCACCCGCTCGACGTGCGGCGCCTGGCGGCCGAGCTGCGCCGCGAGCGCCCCGATGCCGTCCACGTCCAGTGGAGCGTCGTCGACCGCATCGACCTGCCCACCTGGCAGTCCCTGCCGATGCCCACGATCTTCACCGCACACAACGCCACGCCCCGTGAGGGGCAGGGCGAGTCGGTGCCGCCAGCCCGCCTGCAGGGCTTCGATGCGGTGGTCGCACACTCGGCGCAGGGCACCGAGGCGCTGCGCGCCGCCGGGCTGGAGCGGGTCTGGCACCTGCCGCACGGCGTGCTCGACCAGTACGCCACGCTACCGGCGCCTACCGGCGAGCCGCTCGAGCTGGGCGATGGGCCGGTGGTAGTGCTCGCCGGGCTGCTGCGCCCCTACAAGGGCGTCGACGTGCTGCTCGAGGCGTGGCCTGCGGTGCACCGCGCGGTGCCCGAGGCAACGCTCGTGATCGCGGGGCGCCCCATGGGCGTCGACCTGCCCGCGGCAGGAGAGGAGCCGCCCGGCACCCGGATCCTGGCGCGCTTCCTGCCCGATGACGAGTACGGCTGGCTGATGCGCCGCGCAGACATCTGCTGCCTTCCCTACCGCGCGATCGACCTGTCGGGCGTGCTGTTTGCGGCGATGGGCACCGGCACCGCGATGGTGGTGTCGGACGTCGGCGGCTTCAGCGAGCTGGCAGGGTCCGGGGCGGAGCTCGTGCCACCCGGGGACCCGGCAGCGCTCGCGAGCACGCTCACCCGCCTGCTGCGAGACCCGGAGGAGCGCCGCACGCTGGCACGCGAGGCCCAGGCAGCAGCGCGCGGGCCCTACGCATGGGACACGATCGCCGCCGACTATCTCAAGCACCTCGCGCGCCTGCAGGCCGAGCGACGCGCCGCACGGGTGGAGAGTCGCCCGTGAGCGAGGGTCCGGCCGACACGGTCCCGGGTGCTGCAGTCGACGGCATCGATGCCGCGCTCCCTGCAGCCGCTCATCGGGCGGGGACGGGCCAGCAGGCAGGGGCAGGCAGCAGGCGACGCAGCTTGCTCGCCCGGGTGGGCCTCGACGGGCTGGGGCTTGCCGACTGGCTGGCGCTGGCGACGGTCTTCACTGCATCGTGGATGAAGCTCTTCATCGAGCCTGCGGGCAAGCTGCCCTACACGACCATCCTCGCGGTGGCCTTCATCGCGGTGTTCGCCATGGAGCGCATCCGCGAGCGCACCCCGGTCGTGCCCCGTGCCGTGGTCCAGCTCGGGGCGATCACGGCAGCGGTGACGCTCGCGTACCTGCTGGGCTTTGGCAACCTGCAGGCGCCCGTGGAGCGCGTGCAGTTCGGCAAGGGCATCACCGTCTGGCTGGTCCAGGCGTCGTTCATGGTCACCCTCGCCTGGCACGTGGTGCTGCGCGGCCGGCGCATGCTCCTGCTCGTGGCGGCAGCCTTCGTGGGCGGGATCACCGTCAACGCCCTCTACGGGCTCGCGCAGCTGGCACTGCTCGGCGCCGGCCTCAACCTCGACCGCTACGTGGTGACACCCCTGACGCTGGGCCAGGGCAAGGACGGCGGCGCCCACCACTATGGCGGCAACATCTACCGGATCAACGGGCTGATGCGTGACACCAACCACCTGGGGATCACCGCGGCGAGCGCTGCGGCGTTCTCGCTGGGCTGGCTGCGCGGCAGGCGGCTGCTCGCGGTGGGCGGCACCAATGCCGCCACGACGATCATCTCGCTGTCCCGCTCGGCGATGCTCGGGCTGGCCGCAGGTGTGGCCGTGGCAGGCTGGCTGCGGCGCCGGACGATCAACGTCGTCGCCGTCGCGGGCGCCGCGGCAACGCTCGTGGTCGCCGTCGTGCTCTTCGCACTGGCGGCACCGGATCTCTACACCTCGATCGTGAACTCACGCCTGAACCTCGAGGGGCAGGGCTCCCAGACCCACCTGCGCCTCTACGGGGTGGTGCCGGGGATGCTCGACCAGAACCCGCTGACGGGCATGGGCCTGAACACGTTCGCGATCGAGCTGGAATCCACCTCGGGACGCCAGGGATTCGGGCCGCACAGCTACTACATCCAGGTCCTCACCGAGACGGGCGTGCTGGGGGCGCTGGCCACCGCAACGCTGGTCGGGGTGGGGCTCGCGAAGGCCGCGCGCCTGGGCACCCCGGTGGCGATGGGGGTCACCGCGGCGATCGTGGCAACCCTCCTCGGGAACGTCTTCTACCTCACGGCACACCTGCTGCTGCTGAAGGTGCTGCTGGCACTGGCGTATGCGGCACCGGCCGTCGAGGCGCGCCATGCCATGCAGGAAGCCCGCTAGGATCTGCCCCCATGAGCCAGACGATCGATCCTCCCCGCTCCGCGCCCACCCCCGCTGCCGCGACGGCCGCTGACGATGTCGCCATTGGCGACGGGACCTCCCGGCTGCGCCGGCGCTGGTGGTGGCTGCTGCTGGCGGTCGCGCTGGCAGTCGGCGCTGGCCTCCTGCTGAACGCCCGCGGGGCCCAGCTGAGCATGGCCGAGACCCAGGTCTACCTCGGCCAGCCGCTCAGCCCGTCGGGCGCGCAGCTCGGGATCGCCGAGACCCAGATGAACACGGCACTGGGACTGGTGACCAGCACCGAGTTCCTCACCGTCGCCGCCGACGAGGCCGGCGTCCCGGTGGCAAACCTGCAGCGCGGCGTGCGCGCGCGCCAGCTCGAGGCGCCGGTGGCGTCGCGGCTGGGCGGCCAGGCACAGGTGGTGGTGATCACCGTGGAGCTGCTGGATGCCGACAACGCCGAGACCGTGGCGCGATCGCTCGCCGAGCAGCTGATCGAGACCACCAACGAGTACGCGCTCGCCAAGCGCGAGCTGGTCGGGGACCGCCTCGAGGCGTCCGAGCGCAGCTTCGAGGAGCAGCGCGCCATCCGCGACCGCGCGCTGGCCGAGCTGGAGTCCAGCGACGCGTCGACCTTCCCGGTGTGGGCGATGGTCGCCGAGCTTGCCTCCTCCAACACGCGCACCGCCGAGCTGGACGTGCTCGACCGGCGCACCGAGCTGAACCTGCTCGACACCATCGAGCAGTCCCGCATCCTCACCGAGCCCACCGCAGCGCCCGCCGCAACCGCCAGCGCCTGGACCACCGCGGTGGTGTGGGGCGCGATCGGGCTGCTCGCCGGGCTGCTGCTCGCGCTGGCCTGGCCGACGCGCCGCGAGCCTGCCTAGCGGCGGGGCAGCACCCGCAGGTACTGCAGGTTGCCGGTTGCGGCCCGGGTCGTCTCGGTCGCCGGCACCCGCACGCGCACGATCATCCGCCCCGCAGGCGGGACGACCGTGCGACGGGCAACGCCATTCGCGTTCGCGGTGACGCGGATGCGCCGCGCAACCCTGCCGCCTCCAGCGCCGGGACGCAGGTACTCGAACACCACCACCTGGCCACGAGCCGCCTGCCGCGGACTCACACGAGCCTCCACCGCGAGCCGCGAGCCACGCCGCATCGTGCAGGGGCGTGCCTGGCTGCCACAGCGCCGCGCATTGCCCCGGGCATCGAGCTGGCGGGTCGCCACCGACATCCGCGTCGGCGCAGGCTTGGCCGGCTCCGGCTCTGGCTCCGGTGCCGGATCGGGACCAGAGGCCGGAGCGGGGGCTGCCCGGAAGCCGTAGTGCATCAGGTATGGGAGCGCTCCCTCGTTGGTGCCGCGCTGCTCCCAGATGAGGTGGATGTCGCCGTCTGCCCCCACCGCCATGCGGGGGAAACGCGCGCCCAGCCACTCGTTTGGCTCCGGAGGCGTCGATGATGCGGTCGTCACCTCGCCCAGCTCGGCAGCGCCGGTGATGCTGCGGTGCTGGATCACGGTACGGAACCCGCCCTCCGGAGCACGCTCGTCCCACACGATGTGGATCGTGTCAGCACCGTGGGCGCCGATGACGGGACGACGCCCATCACGCACGTCGCTCGACACGAGCACGGGCCCGGCTGCTACGGCCCCATCGACGCCAACAACGCCGTAGTAGACCTGCTCGATGTCACCTTCGTCGTCGTCATACCCCTCGTAGACGTAGTGCACGCGACCGTCTGTGCCCAGGTGCATCCCGAGTTCGGAAACGCCGACGTTATCGCCGCCAGACAGTAGCACCGCGCCCGCTTCCGGTATTCCATCGGCATCCACGGCCCGATACCAACCTTCCGAAACCTCATCCTCATCCTCACGGGTGAACGTCACGTGGGCGCGCCCATCCGCTCCGACGGCAATCGACCGCTCGTCGGATGCTCCCTCGGCAAGTGCGTCGATGACCTGAACGCCATCAGGACCGTCGCCCGGCAGGTTGCGGGCATACTCGACCGCAACGTCCGGTCCGGCCTGCCTGGCCCAGACAACGTGCACGATATTCCCTGGCCCGACGGCGATCCGGGGCCAGAAGCCCTCACCAAGGCTGGCGCCGTAGGTGTAGTCACCACCCGGCGTGAACCACCCCCACTCGATCGATGCCTCGTCGTCGTCACGCCAGGCCACGTACAGGTTGCCGTCCGAACCGAGCGCACTGTCATGCCCCAGGACCTCGTCGTACCCCGCGACGATGGCCGGCTCGGACACCTCTCCTGCATCGTCGATGGTGACATGGGCGAGGCGGTCGTTGCCGGCGTTGGACCACTCGTAGGTCACGTGCACGAGACCGGTCTGCTGGTTGACTGCAAGGCCCGTCCGCGTGGCATTGCCGGCGGCGTCCCACACGACCCTGGCGAGGTCGGGCGTGCCCTCGCCATCCATCCGCTGGTAGAGGACCCGGTTGGTCCCGGCCTCGATCCACACGGCATGGGAGACTCCTCCCGGGCCCTCCGACAGGTGCTGGGTGTGGATCTCGACACCGCGGGTCTCATCCGGCGCGATCAGCACCGGTTCGGAGAAGGCATCAGCAAGGGCTGCAGCCGGCGCGCCAAGCACGAGGCAGGCGGCAAGCATGGGAGTGGCAATGCGACGAATCACGGGTAGCTCCTGGAGGAGGGCGAAACAGGCGTACGCCCTCTTCTATCCACCCCCACCAGTGCCTAAACCACCCCGACCGGTATGCACGAAAGGAACGCTATCCGTACCTTTGCGGACAGGCCGCTGATGCAACATGCGTGGGTGTGCACGATAGGTACGCCTCGCGTACCTATCAGGGCCGGCCGCTGGGGCGACGCGTGGGGGTCAGGCGGTGACGGCCAGGGCGGCGCGCAGGGACTCGAGCTGGCCGGCCGAGCCGAGCTTCTGGTTCTTGTGGGCGATGAACTCGGCGTAGGCGCCCATGAACACCTTGCCGGGGGTGCGCAGGTCGAAGTCGGCCGGTTTGTCGCGGAAGCTCTCGCGGTGCACCGCGCACCAGACCAGGCGGCCGTCGGTGTCGATGTTGACCTTGGTCACGCCGAGCTTCGCCGCGGGCAGGTAGTGCTCCTCGGGCACCCCGGATGCGCCCGGCATCTCGCCACCGGCTGCGTTGATGCGGTCGACCCACTCGCGGGGCACGCTGGAGGAGCCGTGCATGACCAGCGGGAAGCCCGGGAGGCGCTGGGCGATCTGCTCGATGCGATCAAAGTGCAGGCCCTGCCCGCCCTGGAACTTGTAGGCGCCGTGCGAGGTTCCGATCGCCACCGCCAGCGAGTCGCAGCCGGTCTGCTCGACGAAGGTGACGGCCTCGTCGGGGTCGGTCAGGCAGGCGTGCTCCTCGGAGACCTCGATGTCCTCCTCCACGCCACCGAGCATGCCGAGCTCGGCCTCGACGCTGATCCCGGCGGCATGTGCGCGCTCGACGACCCGGCGGGTGATCGCGACGTTCTCCTCGAAGCTCTCGTGCGAGGCGTCGATCATCACCGACGAGTAGAAGCCCGACTCGATGCAGTCGTAGCAGGCCTCCTCGGTGCCATGGTCGAGGTGCACCGCGAAGATCGCCTCGGGGAAGACCTCCTCGGCAGCGCGGATCAGCGCCTCGAGCATGCGCTTGTCGGTGTAGCCGCGCGCCCCACGCGAGATCTGGATGATGAACGGCGCGGCGACGGCCGGGTCCACGTCCTGCCCGGTCGACTCGAGCTTGCCGAGGTTGCCCCGGAAGAGGCCCATCGCCTGCTCGAGGTTGTTGATGTTGTAGGCGCCGACGGCGTACTGGCCGTAGGCGTGCTCGAACAGCTCCCGGGTGGTGACGATCATGCGCTCTGGCTCCCTCGTATCGCACGTGTGTGGGCAGGCCTGAACCTACCGCATGCCATCCATGGTCCTCCCGTCCGGCAGGACAGCCTCCACCGCCGCGGCCCCGCGGCGGACCACCACGCGGCCCGCCCCGGTCACACGTGCGCGCCTGCTGCGGCGCGGACCTGCGCGATCGGTCACAATACGGCCTCGCCTGCCCGCCCATGATCGAGCCCATCCCGACAGCTCCCCCACCGCCCGCCGCTGCAGCTCCTGCAGCAGCGCCCGGGAATGCAGGGACGGCCGCCGCCCAGGCTGCCCTGGGACACGCGCCAGGCCCGATCGAGCGAGCCGTCCCCACGGCTCCCCCCGCGCCGGGCGCCACCATGGGCCAGCCTGCCCTCCCGGCGGGCGCTGCCATCGACGCGGCACGGGCCCCGGAGCTGCTGGTCGGCTCGGACAGCGCCATGGAGCGGATCATCGCCGACGTGGGGACCGCTGAGCGATCGATCGACGTGGCCGTCTTTGGCCTGCGTCCCTCCGGCACGGGGAACGCGCGCGGGTCCCTGTCGAGTTCCCGCGCGTTCAGCACGATGTCCCGGAAGGAATCCCCGAAGCCCGGCGGGGCGACAAACCGGCCCTCCACTTCGAACAGTTCGGAGAGGACGACCGTTCCCAAGTCGGGGTTGTTCCCCGCCTCGATGCGCAGGGGCATCTCCTGGAAGTATTCGCGCCCGTCCGGCGCCTCGGCCAGCAGCAGCAGGCGGTAAACGCCCGGCCGCAGGTTGCCGACGTGGAAATCGCCGCTCCCACCGGCGGAGACGGCAAAATCCTCCCGCCAGCCGCGGTACCGGTCCACGATCACGGCGGTTCCGTGCAGTTCCTCATCATGTGCCGCGCCCTCGGGGAGGATGGCGGTGCCCACCACTTCGGCGAAGGGGTGCAGGACGATTTCCGGCTGGCTCTCGGAGGTCGGGGTGAAGTCGCGCACGTGCCCGGTATTGTAGCCGGGGTGGGAGGCGGTCAGTTGGTACTCGGAGGGGAAGATGCGTTCGAAACGGAAGCGGCCGTCCTCGCCGCTTTCCGTCGTGTGCTGATGCGGGGAGCGGGTTTCCTGGGGGCCGAGCAGCTCACTCAGCACCACCTCGGCGCCCTCCACGGGCCGGCGCTCTTCTCCTCCGGCCAGCACGCGTCCGCTGAAGGTCACTCCTCGCGTGACCTGCAGGTCCACACGGGTGACGCGGGTGCGCTCGAAATCGCTGCGGCTGAGCTGCAGGGGCTCCTTGCCGTA
>SKUG01000156.1 GCA_007122215.1 Thermoleophilia bacterium
CGGCTGGCTCTGCCATGGGCAGGTCGACGCGGCCGACCGAGCCGGCAAAGAGCACGTCGCCGGTGGCGGCAACGGGTGGCATCCCGGCCTCGCGGAAGCAGAACCCCATCGTCCCGGGGCTGTGACCCGGCAGGTGCATCACGTCGCAGCTGAGCTCCCCGAACCGGAGCTGCTCGCCGCCGTCGAGCTCATGCTCGGCCTGCCAGCCCTCGATCGTGCCGAGCTCGGGGGGGTAGGTACCGTCCGGGCTGGCGAGGACGCCGGCCTCGATGCGGGAGATGTAGACGGGCAGCCCGAGCTCGCGGGCCAGCGGCGCAACCGCACCGATGTGGTCCCAGTGGACGTAGGTGACGAGGATGGCGTGTACGGTCGCCTCCAGCCCGCGCAGGTGCCCGGCCAGCACGTCGGCGTCGGCCCCGGGGTCGATGATCACGGCATCATTGCTGGCGGGCCGCTCGACGATCCAGCAGTTGGTGCCGATCGGCCCGGTCTCGATCCGGCTGATGGCCAGCGGTGGCGTGGTGTCGGTCATCGGCTCCTCCGCTCAGCGAATCGGGGTGCAGGCTGCGTCATCGTCATCGCTCCCGGACCCGGAGGCAGGCCCCTCCCCATCCACGGCCTCGCCCTCGATGTCCCCGTCGGCAGGTGCCGAGGCCGCAGCCGCGGTGCGCTGCTGGCGGCGCACGTACGAGCGGTAGATGAGGCGGTCCATGACGTAGCTCATGGGGATGAAGATCAGCGACATCACCGTGGCCTGGAAGGCGGCGATGCCGAGGCGGTCCCGGTTGGACTCGATCTCCGCGGCCGATGGCGGGAAGATGTAGACCAGCCCCACGAAGAGGATGAATGCGATCGGAGTCCGCTTCAGCACCCGCCGCCAGCTGGGCGGCTCGACGGCTCGCGGATCGCGGCGGCCCGGCTGGCCGGAGCCGCGGTGGGGGCGGTCGGGACGCTCATCGCGGGGCCGACGGTTCTCGACCTCGTGGGGCGGCTGGATGTACGGACGCTTGCGGGACTTTCGACGTGCCATGGCCCATAGCCTACACGTCAGAATGCTGCCTCGGGTGGGGGTGGCGCGTCGTCGGCCGGCGCATCGATGCCGACCACCGGCAGGCCGTGCTTGACCACGCCCTCGATGCCCGGGGTGCCGGCGTGGTAGGCGAGGTGCCGCAGGTCGGGCTGGTCGCAGAGCACGATGTCGGCGCGATAGCCCTGCTGGATCCGGCCGGCGACCCGGTGCAGGCCCAGGACCCATGCCCCGTTGATGGTGGCAGCCGACAGCGACTCCGCGGCGGTCATGCCCGAGCCGACGGCCGCCAGGTGCATGGCCAGCGGCAGGGACTCGGCGAAGCTCGACCCCGGGTTGAAGTCGCTGGCCAGCGCGACCACGGCACCGGCATCGATGAGCTGGCGCCCCGGCGGGGCGGGGCGACCGAGGAAGTGGGCGCTGGTGGGCAGCAGCACCGCGGCCACCCGGCTCGCGGCCAGCCGGCTGATGCCGTCGGCATCGGTGGCCTCGAGGTGGTCGACCGACCGCGCACCCAGCTCGATCGCCAGCTCGATCCCGCCCTGGCGTGTGAACTGGTCGGCGTGCAGCCGCAGCCCCAGCCCGAGCGCTGCAGCGGCCTCGAGATAGCGCCGGGCCTGGCTGGCATCGAAGGTGCCCTCCTCGAGGAAGACGTCGGCCTGGGCGGCGCGTCCCTCGCTGGCGGCCTGGCCGAGGGTGGGGATGGCCACCTCGTCGATCCAGGCATCGGCATCGCCCTCGAAGCCCGCGGGCACCGCGTGGGCGGCGAGGCAGGTCAGGCTGGTGTCGATCGGGTGGCCGGCAGCTGCCTGCATCCCGATCCCCAGCAGGCGCAGCTCCTGGGCGATGCCGGATGCGTAGCCGGACTTCATCTCGGTGGTGGTGGTGCCCGCGCGCAGCATCCAGTCGAGGTGCATGTCGACCTGCGCGCGCAGCTCGGCGTCCGGTGCGGCATCGGTCTGGGCGATGGTCGAGCCGATGCCCCCGCCGGCGGCGAGGATGTCCCGGTAGTCGGCACCGCGCGAGCGCAGCTCGAACTCGGCCGCCCGGTCCCCGGCAAACAGCGGATGGGCGTGGCAGTCGACGAAGCCGGGGATCGCGAGCATCCCGCGGGCATCGAGCAGGTGCGTCCGGGAGTCGACCTCGACGGCCGCCCGCACCTGCAGCTCGGGGCCGGCCTCGACGATCATCCCGTTGCGCACGGCGATCGCCGCGCCGCTCACGGTGATCACGCGCCCGAGCAGGTCGCCCCGCAGCGGCGGCTCGGCACCGGCAGGCGTGACCATGGTGCCGATGCCGTGGATCACGAGGTCGACGGCCTGGCGGGAGGGTGCGGAGCGTGCCCGCCCGATCGGGATCGGTGCGTCAGCCATCTGCATCCTCCGTCCCGCGCGGCTCGCCGGGCAGGCGCAGGCCGCGATCGCGGGCGGCATCGATGGCGGTGTCGTAGCCGGCAGAGACGTGGCGGACCACGCCCATCCCGGGATCGCTGGCCAGCACGCGGTCGAGCCGCTCCGCCATGGCCTCGGAGCCATCGGCGACGACCACCATGCCGGCGTGGATGGAGTTGCCGATGCCGACGCCGCCCCCGTGGTGCACGCTGACCCAGGAGGCACCGGCCGCGGTGTTGACGAGCGCGTTGAGGATCGGCCAGTCGGCGATGGCATCCGAGCCGTCGCGCATCGCCTCGGTCTCCCGGAACGGTGACGCCACCGATCCCGCGTCGAGGTGGTCGCGGCCGATCACGACCGGCGCGGAGACCTGCCCGGAGGCCACGAGGTCGTTGATGATCCGCCCGGCACGGGCGCGGTCACCGTATCCCAGCCAGCAGATCCGGCTCGGCAGCCCCTGGAACTGCACGACCTGCGGCGCCAGCGCCAGCCAGCGCTGCAGCAGAGCATCGTCCGGGAAGGCCTCGGCCAGGGCCCGGTCGATCACCGCGATGTCGGCGGGGTCACCGCTGAGCGCTGCCCAGCGGAACGGCCCGGTGCCGGTGCAGAAGAGCGGCCGGATGTACTCCGGCACGAACCCGGGGATGTCGAAGGCGTCCTCGAGCCCCGCATCCTGCGCCTCGGTGCGGATGTTGTTGCCGTAGTCGAAGACCTGGGCGCCGCGGTGGCGGAGTTGGAGCATGGCCTGGACGTGCCGGAGCACGGTGTGCCGGGCGCGCCGCAGGTACTCCTCCGGGTCGGTCTCGCGCAGGCGCGCGGCCGCCTCGACGCTGAACCCGGCAGGCACGTAGCCGCCGAGCATGTCGTGGGCGCTCGTCTGGTCGGTCACGAGGTCGGGCACGAAGCCGAGGTCGACGATCTCCGGGTAGGCCTCGCCGGCGTTGGCAACCACCCCGACGGAGACGGCCTCTCCGTCGAGGGCGGCCGCGCGCACGCGGGCCACTCCCTCCTCCACGCTGGCCGCACGCTCGTCGAGGTAGCCCGTCTGCAGGCGTCGCTCGAGCCGCTGCGGATCCACCTCGATGCAGAGGATGGCCGCCCCGGCGAGCTTGCCCGCCAGCGGCTGGGCACCGCCCATCCCGCCGAGCCCGGCGGTGAGGATCGTCCGGCCCGTGAGGTCCGGGGCGTCCCAGTGGGTGCGCGCGGCCGCGGCGAAGGTCTGGAAGGTGCCCTGCAGGATCCCCTGGGTGCCGATGTAGATCCACGAGCCGGCCGTCATCTGGCCGTACATGGTGAGCCCCAGCGCCTCCAGCCGCCGGAACTCGTCCCAGGTCGCGAACCGCGGCACGAGCAGGCTGTTGGCGATCAGCACGCGCGGTGCGCCCGGGTGGGTGCGCATCACGGCGACGGGCCGGCCCGACTGCACGAGCAGGGTCTCGTCGGCTCCGAGGGTGAGCAGCTCACGCACGATCAGGCGCAGGTCGCCATGGCTGCGCGCGGCGCGTCCGGTGCCGCCGTAGACGACGAGGTTGCGTGGGTCCTCGGCCACTGCCGGATCGAGGTTGTTGAGCAGCATCCGCAGCGCGGCCTCCTGCTCCCAGCCGCGGCAGGTGAGCCCCGGCCCGGTGGGCGCGTGGATGGAGCCGAGGTCTCCCACCAGCTGCTCCACGAGGACATCGACGTCGGTCTCGGCAGTCACCGGTACGCTCACTCCCACTCCTCCCCAGAATGGTCCACGGCCCGTGCCAGCAGGTCGCCGCTGGTCACGGCACCCGACACGATATCGATCTCCCGGCCCAGCAGCCGGTCCTCGACCAGCGGTTCGACCAGGCCGCGCACGGCCGCATGCAGCGCGGCAGCGCCGCGCCCGGGCTGCCGTGGCCGCTGGAACTCCACCGCCTGCGCGGCGCACATCGCCTCGATCGCGAGCACGCGCTCGGCGTTGTCGAGCACCCGCAGCAGCTTCAGGCCACCGTGGTTGCCCATGCTGACGTGGTCCTCCTGCCCCGCGCTCGTGGGGATCGAGTCCACGCTGGCGGGGTGGCAGAGCACCTTGTTCTCGCTGACCAGGGCCGCTGCGGTGTACTGCGCGAGCATGTAGCCGGAGTTGAGCCCGCTGTCGGGCGTCAGGAACGCCGGCAGCCCGTTGGAGTAGGCCGGGTTCACGAGGCGCTCGATGCGGCGCTCGGCGATCGACGCGAGCTCTGCGATCGCGATCGCGAGCAGGTCGAGGACGATCGCGATCGGCTGGCCGTGGAAGTTGCCTCCGGTGCGCAGGTGTGGCTCGTCGGGGAAGACCAGCGGGTTGTCGGTGACCGCGGTCAGCTCGATCCCGATCACGCGGGCTGCATGCTCGATCGAGTCCCGGCTCGCCCCGTGGACCTGCGGGGCGCAGCGCAGCGAGTAGGCGTCCTGGACGCGCGAGCAGGCCCGGTGCGAGTCCACGATCGCCGAGCCCTCCATCGCCCGGTGCAGGTTGCGGGCAGCTGCCAGCTGCCCCGGGTGGGGACGCAGCTCGTGGATCGGGGCGGCAAAGCTGTCGCGGGTGCCCCGCAGGGACTCGCAGGTCAGCGCCGCCGCGAGGTCCGCGAGGGTCGCCAGGCGCCGGGCCCGGGCCACTGCCAGCGCTCCCATCGCCGTCATGAACTGCGTGCCGTTGACGAGCGCGAGCCCCTCCTTGGCCTCGAGCACCAGCGGCGCCATGCCTGCCCGGGCGAGCGCGTCGGCAGCCGGCAGCATCTCCCCGCCGACGCTGGCCTCTCCCTCACCGATCAGGGTCAACGCGACGTGTGCGAGCGGGGCGAGGTCGCCCGAGGCGCCGACCGAGCCACGCGCGGGCACGTGCGGCAGCACTTCCCTGTCGAGCAGGCCGAGCAGGGCGTCGATCACCTCCGGACGCACCCCGGAGTGGCCCTGGGCCAGCGTCACCGCGCGCAGCAGGATCGCGGCTCGAACGACCTCCGGCGGATAGGGCTCACCCGTCCCGGCGGCGTGGCTGCGCACCACGCGCAGCTGCAGCTCCCGCACCTCATCCGGCGGGATCCGGGTGCTGGCCAGCCGCCCGACGCCGGTGTTGAGGCCGTAGGTGGATGCCTCCGAGCCTGCAGCTGCGTCGATCAGGCTGCGCGAGGCCGCGACGCGCTCACGCGCCTCGGCCCCAAGCGTCGTCCCCATCCCCCTGCAGGCCACGGCCTCGACCTCGGCGATCCCGAGCCCGGGGTCGTCGATCCGGATCGGTCCCGCGCCGTTGGCCTCGTGTCCACCTGCACCCATCGGGGGGATCATTCCATGCGGGTCGTACGGATCGCCTGCTCGACGTGGGCCTCGAGCCGTGGCTCGCTGCAGGACTCGAGGGGAATCCCCGTCGCCCCAAGCGCATCGACGGCTGCTGCAGGGGCGAGCCCGACCAGCTCGCAGCTGCGCACGCTGCTGCCATGCCCGGCGGCGGCCTCGACCACGGCAGCGAGCACGTCCCGGGGGCCGGCCTGCTCCCAGCGCTCGACGTTGGTGGAGACCTGCACGGTGCCACGCCCGTGGAGCGCGAACCCCAGCGCACGCACGCCGGGCAGGCCGCCGGCCGTCTCGCGGATGGCCGCCGCGATGCTCCGGGCGACCTCGATCCGCACGTCGTTGAGCTCCACGTTGAATGCGACCAGCACGGGCCGGGTCCCGACCAGGGTCACCGGCTCGTCGGGGTGCAGGCGCCGCGCCTCGGCCCGCGCAAGGCCCGAGCGCTCCCGCCCGGGAACCCCGCTGCCGTAGTCGAGCGCCGCGTGGCCGGCACCTGCCAGCGCGTCCCGCAGGCGGCCGGCGAGCTGCGCGGCCTCGCGGGGGCCCGCCCCTGAAGGATGGATCCCTGCCAGGGGCACGATCGGCATCACGTCGACGATCCCGACCCGGGGATGGACCCCGTCATGGGCATCGAGCGCCACGCTGTCGTGGGCGACCTCGTGGAGGGCGAGCAGGGCCGGCTCGAGGGCGTCTGCCGTCCCCAGCAGGGTGAGCACGCTGCGGTGGTGGTCGTGGTCGCTGCTGACGTCCGCCAGGTGCACGCCGGGCAGGGACGCCGCGGCAGCGAGCGCCTCGAGGGTTGCGGTGCAGCGTCCCTCGGAGACGTTCGGCACGGCCTCGAGGAGCGCTGCTGCTGGGAGCTGCCGGGACATGCCCGGACTGTAGCATCGTCCCTCCATGGCACCAGGCGACGTCATCAGCAGGTGCGGGCGCGTGACGCTGCGGCGCCTGACCCCGCGCTGGGCATCCGCGATGCAGGTGCTCGCCAGCGAGCCCCGGGTCTCGCGGCACCTGGCCTGGCACCCCCACGCGTCGGTCGATGACTCGCTCGCGTTCATCCGGGACACCCATCGCCTCTGGGACGCCGGCGCGGCCTTCATGTTCGGGATCTTCCTGGAGCAGCCGCTGCAGCTCGTGGGCTCGACGAGCATCTCCTCCATCGACCGCCAGAACCGGCGGGCGGAGGTCGGCACGTGGCTGGGCCTGCCCTTCCAGGGGCAGGGGCTGAACCGCGAGGTCAAGGGGGCGATCTTCCACGTGGGCTTCGAGCTGCTCGGGCTGGATCGGCTCGAGCTGGTCGTGCTGGCCGCCAACGAGCACTCGCGGCAGGCCAACCTGCGCCTGCCCGGGATCGTCGAGGAGGGCCTCCAGCACGACCGCCTCCGACACGACGGCGTGCCACGCGATGCGTGGATGCTCGCCATCACGCGCCGCAGCTGGGATCCCGGGGCCTACGGCTCCCCTACCGGGAGCGCCGTGCTCAGCTGAACGCCTGTGGGGAAGGTGTCGCCTGCCCCGGTGTCCTGCCGGTCCCCTGGTGGCGTCAGGCGTGTCGACGCCGCCGCAGGCTCGCCCGCGTGCGCAGCAGCAGCCACGTACCGCCCACCAGCACGGCGAGCAGCCGGCGATCGGGCATCAGGTCGGCCAGCTCGCCCCGGCGCGCGTCCTCGACGGCACCGTCCCAGGCGTCGCGCA
>SKUG01000205.1 GCA_007122215.1 Thermoleophilia bacterium
CCTGCGCGATCCGGTTGGACTGTGCCACCCGGGTGAAGAGCGTCGGCCGGAGCCAGTAGCGCGCATCGGGCAGCTCGCAGGCCGGTGACCAGCGCTCGCCCTCGGTCTCGCCCGCGGCGACAAGGGCCGTGATCCGCTCCAACTGCTCGGCGGAGATGATCGCGCCGACGTCGGTGTTCTTGTCGAGCGGATCGCCCACGCGCAGGGAGTCCATGCGGTACTTGAGCTTCTCGAGCAGCGTCTCGTAGACCGACTCCTGCACGAACAGGCGGGAGCCGGCGCAGCAGACGTGCCCCTGGTTGAAGTAGATGCCGTTGATGATCCCCTCGACTGCCTGGTCGAGCGGCGCATCGTCGAAGACGATGTTGGCGGCCTTGCCACCGAGCTCCAGGGTGAGTCGCTTGCCCGTGCCGGCCACGGCCTCGCTGATCAGCTTGCCGACCTGCGTCGAGCCTGTGAAGGCGACCTTGTCGACGTCCGGGTGGGCGACCACGGCTGCGCCGGTGTCGCCGGCTCCGGTGACGACGTTGACCACGCCCGCCGGCAGGCCTGCCTGCTCGAGCACCTCGCAGAACATCATCGCCGTCAGCGGGGTGGTCTCGGCCGGCTTGAGCACCACGGTGTTCCCTGCGGCGAGGGCCGGTGCGACCTTCCATGCGAGCATCAGCATCGGGAAGTTCCAGGGGATCACCTGGCCGGCGACGCCCAGCGGGCGCGTGCTCCGCCCCGGAAATGCATGCTCGAGCTTGTCAGCCCAGCCCGCGTAGTAGAAGAAGTGTGCTGCCGCCAGCGGCATGTCCACGTCGCGGCTCTCGCGGATCGGCTTGCCCCCGTCGATGGTCTCCGCAACGGCGAACTCGCGGGCCCGCTCCTGGAGGAGCCGAGCGATCCGGAACAGGTACTTCGAGCGCTCGCTGCCGGGCAGCTTCGACCAGCGCGAAAAGGCCGCGCGGGCTGCAGCGACCGCGCGCTCGACGTCCCGCTCGCCTGCCTCCACGAACTCGGCGATGGGCTCTCCGGTGGCCGGGTGCGTGGAAGTGAACCACGTTGCCGAGCGCGGACGGGTGAAGGCGCCATCGATGTAGAGGCCGTAGCGGTCCTCGACCGAGAGCATCTCGGTGCCCTGCGGGGCGGGCGCGTACTCCCAGCGCGGCAGCCGGAAGGCCATCGGGTCGAGCTCGGCGCTCGGGACCCCGACGGGGCTCGAGGCCCGGGCATGGGCGGGCACCGGCGTATCCGCTGGGCCGGGCGTGTCTGGGCTGGTGTCGGTCGTGCGGGTCATGTTCAGTCCACCGTGAAGTAGAGGTCCGACTGGTAGGCACCGGTCTGCTGGCGCCGGATCTGCATCAGGACGTCGTTGAGCAGGGAGCTCGCACCGAAGCGGAAGAGCTCCGGGGTGAGCCACTCGGCGCCGAGGGTCTCGTTGACCATCACCAGGTAGTGCAGCGCGAGCTTGGCCTTCGAGATGCCGCCGGCGGGCTTCATGCCGACCCGACGACCGGTGTGCAGGTAGTAGTCGCGGATGGCCTCGAGCATCACGAGGGTCACGGGCATCGACGCAGCCCTCGGGATCTTGCCGGTGCTCGTCTTGATGAAGTCCGCCCCGGCAGCCATCGCGAGCACCGATGCTCGGCGCACGTTGTCGAGCGTGCCCAGCTCCCCGGTCTCGAGGATCACCTTGAGGTGGGCATCGCCACAGGCCTCGCGGATGGCCACGATCTCGTCGTAGACCCGGCCGTAGTCGCCCGACAGGAACGCGCCGCGGTCGATCACCATGTCGATCTCGGTCGCGCCCTCGGCCACGGCGAAGGCGGTGTCGTCCAGCTTGACCTGCAGCGGCACCTGCCCGGACGGGAAGCCGGTGGCGACGCTGGCGATGCCGACGTCCGAGCCGGCAAGCTCCTCCGCTGCAACACGCACGAAGGTCGGGTAGACGCAGATCGCGCCGACCGATGGCACCTCGGGGTTGCCGGGATCGGGACGCAGGCCCTTGCGACACAGCGCCCGGACCTTCCCCGGGGTGTCCTGCCCCTCGAGGGTGGTGAGGTCGGTCATCCGCACGACCATGTCCAGTCCCCAGCGCTTGGCATCACCCTTGATCGAGCGGGTGGTGAAGCTCGCTGCCCGCTGGGCGATCCCGACCTCGTCGACCGGGCGCGCGGCTGCGACCTCATGCACGATCGTCAGGTCGCTGGGGATCGTCCGCCGCTTGGGGAGCGGTGGTGCCGCTGCTGCCATCGTCTGCCTCCACCGGGGCCCTCATCGGGCACGCCGCATCGCACGTCTACCAGCGGGATCCTACCTGCACGCGTGGGGGACCCGCCGGCCTGGCAGCATGCGGGCGGCCCGTTCGGGGCGTGCGGGTGCCGCGATCCGGCCAGCAGGGAGCGTGGCTGCGGCAGCCTCGGCACCACGACGGCTACCATCCGCGGAATGAGCGACGCGAGCCCACGGATCGTGCTGACCGGTGGCCCTGGAGGGGGCAAGTCCACCGCTGCTGCCTTCCTGGCCCGCGAGTTCGCCGAGCGGCTGTGGGTGCTGCCCGAGGCAGCGACGCTCCTCTACCAGGGCGGCCTGCCACGTGGCAGCTCCGAGGAGGGCGTGCGGGTTGCCCAGCGCTGCATCTTCACCGTCCAGCGATCGATCGAGCACGCCCATGCCGTCGAGCAGCGCGGTCGCGTCCAGCTCTGTGACCGGGGGACCGTCGACGGTGCCGCCTACTGGCCCGGGGGGCCGGATGCGTTCTTCGCGGCGATGGGCACCAGCCACGAGCGCGAGCTCGCGCGGTACGACGCGGTGGTCTTCCTGCGCACCGCCGCGACCTGTCCGGGCGGGTACGAGCGGGACGTGCGCGTGCGCACCGAGGCGCGCGACGAGGCGCTGGCGCTGGACGGGGCCGTGCTCGACCTCTACCGCGACCACCCGCAGCTGGTGGTGATCCCCGCGGAGGAGGCGTTCCTCGGCAAGCTGGACCGCGTGGCCGATGCCGTGCGGAGCGTGCTGGCGGGCATCGGCACGGACGTCGAGGCTGCCAGCAGCCGGCCGATCCCCGCGCGGGTCGGACCGGTCCCGGGGCCGGATCCGCTCGGGGTGGTGGCAAGCGCCCTGCGTCGTGGCGTCAGCTCCCGCGGGGAGCCAGCCCGCGACGCGGCACGACCTCGTCCCGCTGGCGCGTCTGCTCCCCGGTGAAGCAGCCCGGGCCGTAGGGATTGTCCGCGAGGTTGGGGCGCAGCGGTGGCTGGCGGCCCATGAACATGCGGATCGTCGCGCCGTTGTCCTCGGTCCCCAGGACGTAGGAGATCCCTCCGAGCATCGCGAGCTCACCGCCGAGCCGGCACTGCAGGCGCTGGTCGCTGGTGGCCCAGGCCTGGGCGAGGCCGAGCGCAGCGAGGTGGTGGGCAGATGCCTGGGTGTTGAGCGGGGCTGCCGCGGCACGCGGCACCGAGTGCGGGTGCAGCAGCGTGCGCGGGGAGAGCACGCCGCTGATGATCCCGCGTACCACGCGCTGCTGGCGCTCCCCGCGGCTGAGGTCGCTCTCGGGCAGGCCGCCCGGGCTGGGCAGCTGGTTGCCGCGCACGCGTGCGTACGCGAGGGCGCGGCGCCCGTCGAGCGTGATCTCGCCCTTGGTGAAGCGCCACTCGTGCCCGTCGAACGGGGTGGAGATGATCGAGTAGGGGTTGTTGATGGTGATCCCGCCGAGCGCATCGACGAGCTCCTTGAAGCCGTCGAAGTTGACCTCGATGTAGTGGTGGATCGGCAGGCCGGTCACCGAGCGAACGGTATCCACCACCAGCGGCGCCCCGCCGTAGGCGTAGGCGGCGTTGACCTTGTCGGTGCCGTGCCCGGGGATCTCCACACGCAGGTCGCGCGGGATCGAGAGCATCGCGAACCGCCGGGAGGCCGGGTCGCTGCGCACGAGGATCAGGGTGTCGGAGCGCCCGGGGTCATCCGGGTCGTCGCCGGCGCGGACCGAGCCTGCATCGGTGCCCACGATCAGGAAGTTGGTGGCGCTGGTCAGCGCCGGGCCATCGCTGGCAGACAGCGCGCCGCGCACGGCGGGATCGACCCGCTCGTTGGCCTCACGCACGCCGAGGTGGAAGCTGACCATCGCGACGGCGAGCCAGCCCCCGGCAACGGTGAGGGTGGTCAGGATGACGCGGCGCGTCCAGCGGCGCAGCCACGAGCGGCGACGACGGGGCCTGCGACCTCCCGGGCCGGGCCCGCCGGAGCGGCCTCCGGGGGGCGGGCCACTGCCTGCTCCGCGCACGCTGTCCCAGTCCAGCGCCCCGCCGTTGGCATGGCGCTTGCGCTGCCGGTACGTGCGGTACGGCTTGCTGCGATCGGAGACCCCCACCATGGGGAGTATAGTTTCCGGGATGAACGCGGATTCCTTCGACCTCATCGGCATCGACCTCGGCGGTACCAAGCTGGCGGCAGCCCGCTTCCGCCCCGGAATGGAGCGCATCCACGAGCATCGCGTGCCCGTGGCAGGGCTCGACCAGGACGGTCTCGTCGCGGCGATCCTTGATGCGATCCAGACCTGTCGCGATGCAGCGGACGGGCAGGTGGGGGCGGTCGGCCTCGGGCTGCCCACCACGATCGACCGGCGTACGGGCATGGTGGTCAGCGCCTGCAACCTGCCGCTGCACGAGCTGCCGATCGTGGAGCTCGTCGAGGAGCGAACGGACCTTGCCTGTGCGCTCGACAACGATGCCACTGCCGCGCTGGTGGGCGAGCACGCACTCGGCCGCGCCCGCGGGCTCGAGCACGTGGTGATGCTCACGCTGGGAACCGGCGTTGGCGGGGGGATGCTGCTCGACGGGCGTCCCTACAGCGGCGCGATCGGGGGTGGCAGCGAGCTCGGGCACGTCTCGATCGCGCACGATGGCCTGCCGTGTACCAGCGCGAACTGCCCGAACCGTGGATGCCTGGAGGCCTACTGCTCGGGCACCGCCCTGGCAAGGAACGCCCGCGAGGCTGCGCGCCAGCATCCTGACGGGGCACTGGGGCGCGCCGTGGCCGCAGGCCGCGAGCCGCGGGGCGAGCTCGTGGTCGAGCTGGCCCTGCAGGGAGACGGGCAGTGCGTGGCGCTCCTCGAGGAGCTGGGCCGCTACCTCGGCGTGGGCATCGCCTCCCTGACCAACATCTTCAACCCCGAGATGGTCGTGGTCGGTGGGGGGCTTGCGGAGGCCGCCGAGCAGTGGATCCTGCCCGCCGCCCGCGAGGTCGTCCAGGCGCGCACGCTCGAGCCTGCCCGCAGCCTCGTGCGCATCGAGCCGGCCGAGCTCGGCAACGGTGCCGGGCTGGTCGGGGCTGCCGTGCTGGCCCGTGGGGCGCTCGACGCGAGCCTGGCCCGGGCGTGAGCGAGCCAGGCCCCGACCACGGCCTCGGGACG
The DNA here is from genome assembly GCA_007122215.1 of Thermoleophilia bacterium. Taxonomy (GTDB): domain Bacteria; phylum Actinomycetota; class Thermoleophilia; order Gaiellales; family SKUG01; genus SKUG01. Next base: position 5,396 of record SKUG01000205.1, read on the forward strand.
CTCACGCTGGTCCCGACCCCGCTCGGCAACCTCGGGGATGTCAGCGAGCGGATGCGCTCGTCACTTGCCGGGGCGGACGTTGCCGCCTGCGAGGACACCCGGGTCACGCGCCGGCTGTACGCGGCGCTGGGCATCTCCGCACCACGCCTGGTGGCCTACTCCGAGCACACCCATGCCCGTGCCATCGACGAGCTGCTCGGGCACCTCGACCGCGGTGCGCACGTGATCGCGGTGGCCGATGCGGGGATGCCCGCGATCAGCGATCCGGGCGCACGCCTAGTCGCTGCGGCCCGCAGCCGCGGGCACCACGTCACCGCGATCCCCGGCCCGAGCTCGGTGCCGCTGGCCATCGCGCTCGCCGGGGTTGCGTCCACGCGCTTCTGTTTCGTTGGATTCCTGCCACGAACGCGCAGCGACCTGGCACGCGTGGTCGGCGAGGCTGCGGACCAGCCGATCGTCGCGTTCGAGTCTCCCCGCCGCCTGGCCCGCACGCTCGAGGCGATCGCCGAGGTCGATCCCGAGCTGCCGGTGGTTGCATGTCGCGAGCTCAGCAAGCTGCACGAGACGGTGCTCACGGGGACCGCCGCCCAGGTCCGCGCCGCGCTGGGCGACGAGGAACGCGGCGAGGTCACCCTCGTGCTCGGGCCATCCGGGCGAGCGCCGATCGCGAGCGGCCTGCCCGACCATGCCGTGCGGCTGGCGGCCGGGATGGCAGCGGAAGGCGTGCACCTGAAGGCGGCCTGCCGGCTCGTCGCAGGCGAGCTCGGGCTCTCGGCACGAGGGCTCTACAACGCGGTCATCGCCGCGCGGGACGACGACGGCACCCGAGGGGATTCCTGACCCAGCTGGCCTGCTGCCTCGCAGCGGTCGTGCCGGTGCCGGCAGACCTCTACGAGGTGCACGCAGGCTACCGTTTCAGCGAGGCGACGCCCTACGATGCGGGGCAGCGGCGTGGCGTGCTCGCGCGCCCCGCAGGTGGCGTCGTGCGCACGCTCGCGCCGGGCACCGTGGCGTTTGCCGGCCCGGTGGCGGGCCGGCAGGTGGTCACGGTCATGGCCAGCCACCAGGGCCAGCAGGTGCGCATGACCTACCTCGGTGTCGACGGCCTCGAGGTCGCGCCAGGCCAGCGCGTGCGGCACGGCCAGCGCCTGGGCACTGCCCATGGCCTCGTGCACCTCGGCACCCGCATCGCCGACCGCCGCCATGGCTACCTGCCGATGGCAGCCACGCAGCGCCGCGGGGACGGATCCGTGGGACGGGTCCTCGAAGGGCTGGTCGAGCATGCCGGGGCAGTCGAGCCACGCGGGCCGGCGCCCGTTCCTGCCCGGGAGGAGGCGCGTGCACGTCGGCTGGGGGCCCTGGTGCCGGCGACCACCCGGCATCCGACGCCGACGGGCGCTGGCATGCGAGGGCAGCACGCCGCCACACCAGCTGTCCCGCGCCACCATCCAGCGCTCGACCCCGCGACCCGTCACCCAGCGGGGACGGGAATCGAGCCGGGCCCGGCCGGTCTTTCTGCGTTCGCCCGCGCGGGCGCGAGAGACGATTCGGGGCTCCGGGCAGACCCGCACGGCTGGCGATGGGAGCGTGGGCTGCCGGCTGCCGTCCTGGCAGCGCGGCGAGTGGCCGAGGCGGTAACGGACGGCTCGCCCATGCTGCGGCAGGCTGCAGTGCCTGGCGATCCCGCGCGTCCTGGTGCCCTGCGCGTGGCCCCATCCCGGACCAGGCCAGTGCCCGCGGATCCTGCCGAGGCGCGATCGCCGATCGGCGGCTCCGCGACTGGTCGACGCAGCGTCCCGGGTGTCGTTGCAGCGCAGCGCTCGGCGCATGCGCTGGCCCACCAGGGCGCCCCCCGGCCAGGTGGACAGGCGTCGGTTGGCCCGGATCCTCCCATCGGTCGAGGGGCCGACCCCACTCCGGGCCGTGCCGCGGGAGTCGTGGCGGCGCTCCTGCTGGTGCTGGCGGGCGCGAGCGTGGCCAGACACGCGCAGCGGCGCGGACACG
>SKUG01000113.1 GCA_007122215.1 Thermoleophilia bacterium
ACGAGGTGGCCGGTGCGCTCACGCTCGACCTGCCAACGCTCGTGGAGGAGGCTGCAGCTGCCCAGGCTGACCTCGCCGAGCGGTTCTGTTCGGCCGCGCCCTCGCTGGCCGCCGCGCATGCTCCGCGGGTCAGGGCGCGGCTGGCCCAGCTGGCGCGTCGCGTCCTCGACCCGGCAGCGCTCACCGCCGAGGCGCGCCGCGCGCTGGCAGCTGCCTGCCAGGTCAGCGTCGAGCTCGTCGACTCGCTCGCCGAGGTGCCGGTCGACACCGCCACCGCAGGCGCTGCGGCCCGGAGCGAGGCCCCGCAGGAGTCCGGCAGCCAGCAGCTGCGGGCGCTGGATCCGGTCGTCGACCCGCTGTTCGGGATCAGCAAGCGCTAGCTGGCCGGCTCACCCGGGGGTGAGCCAGGTGCGCGTGCCATCCCAGGTGACGTGGATGCGCGCCGCGCGTCCCTCCCCGAAGAACCACGCGAGCCGACCGTCGGCCGCCCACGCATCCTCGAGGGTGCACAGCGCGTTGGAGACGGTGACGTCGACCACGGGTGCATCCGGCAGCCACGGCTCGGCAGGGTCGGCTGCGTCACGTCCGTAGAGCTCGTTGACGACCTGCTGGGTGGTGGCATCGTGCAGGGAGTCGCGGATGCGGTCGCAGATCGCGGTGCGGGCACGTGCGGCATCCCGCAGCCGGGCGTCGATCCGGTCGTGCAGGACCTGTCCGAGCACCCGCGTGGGAAGCCCCGAGGCATCGACCCTGACCTCGACGATGCGGCGTGCAGGCAGGCGCACGACGGTGTGGGTGAGCACCTGGCCGGTGGCCAGGCCGACATCCAGCAGCAGCACCCCCGGCGTGCGCCTGCAGAAGCGGTCGAGCGGGGCAGTGGGCCCGGTGTAGGCAGCGTTGGGCTGCACCAGCTGGCGGTAGCGGCTCCCGGCCAGCACGCAGAAGCCGGCAGCCTCGCGCACGAGGCGGGCAGCATCGATGGGCGCGTCGCGGACCTCCGGGCGGATGCCCGCAGCGCCGTCGAGCGCGCCCTCGAGGCAGCGGACCTGCGGCAGCCCGGCATCCCCGTGGGAGGCTGACAGGCCGCTGGACAGGCGCACCCCGCAGCGGGTGATCGCGCCACCGAGCGGGAGGATCTCGCAGCCGGCACGCTCCAGCGGCGGGCCGGTCTCGTGCACGATCGGGATGGTGCCTGCCGCATCGAGGCGGGACCAGCAGCGCTCCAGCCACACCGCCTCGTCATGCCCGAGGCCACTGCAGCCGGGGTGCAGCAGCCCGCCGGCGTGCAGGAAGGCATCGGCGCCGGTCGCGATCGCCGCGCGCACGGCCCAGGCGAACCCGGCACGCAGGTCCGCAGCGCCCTCCGGGCCGGCATCGTGCCCACCAGCTGGCAGGCCGAGGTCCGAGTCGCTACAGCAGGCGATGCGCGCGGTGCCGCCTGCCATCAGGCCCACTCCAGGCGTGGCAGGTAGCGGGCCATGCCCATCCGCATCGCGGCCGCGCTCATCCCGAGGCGCTCGGCCACCAGCGGCACCGATGGGCCGAGCTCGGCGACCGCGGCATCCACGGCCCCGGCCGGCATCAGCAGCGCCGCAGCGAAGGCGTCGGCCTCGGCCTCGGCTGCCTGCTTGCGTGCGGCCCGCTCCCCAGGGTCGCCGGTGAGGTCGACGTCGCTCGGGGAGCCATCCGGCCCGGTCACCGTGTAGCGGGGCCCATCCGCGTAGAGCTCGCGGTGCCCGGGCAGCAGCAGGTGCCCGAGCTCGTGGGCGATCGAGAACCGCTGGCGCTCGGGCAGCTCAGCGGCGGGAATCCAGATCGCAAGGTTCGCGAAGTCGAGCATCCCGCTCACCGGGGTGCCGTCCAGGTTGGGGCGCTCGATCGCCGCGAGGAAGTCCCCGGGCACGCGGGTGACGATCACCCCATGCCGGGCCGCGATCGACTCGACGTCCACCGGCACGGCGAGCACGCCCGCAGCATCTCGCAGGGGCTCCAGCTCGTCGAGCGCTCGACGCTCGATCCAGCGGCGCAGGAAGGGAGCAACGTCAGTCATGTCCGTCGCCTACCCCGGATCCCGCGCGGGGCAACGCGACGGACCTACCCGACCGCGCGCCGGGACCGGGCCCGGGAGACGCCGGCATCGGTGGGCGGGCCCACGCTGGCAGGCGGGAATCCTGCCCCTGCGGGCCGTACATGACGGGAGCGGGTGAGCTCTGGCGGATCGATCCGGCCCGTGGCCAGCAGCAGCCGGAAGAGCTCCGCGCAGGCCCGCGCATCTGCCAGCGCCTCGTGGGCGGTCCCGAGCTCGATCCCCACACGCCCGGCGAGCGAGTCCAGGCCGTAGGGACCCGCGAGGCCGGCTGCGCGGGCAGCCTCGATCGTGCAGATCGACCCGAGCTCGGGCAGCGGCATCCCCGCACGATCGAACTCGGCATGCAGGAACGACAGGTCGAACTTCGCGTAGTGGGCGACGAGGGTCGATCCCTGCAGCACCGATGCGACCTCGCCTGCCACCTCGATGAACGCCGGTGCGAGCGCGAGGGCCTCCGGGGCGAGGCGGTGGATCTCCCGGGCACCATGGACCGACCCCGGATCCACCATGGTGTCGAACCCGCCCAGCTCGTGGCCGTCGGCGTCGAGCAGCACCAGCGCCAGCTCGACGATGCGGTCGCGGGCGGGGTCCAGCCCCGTGGTCTCGACGTCGATGACGGTGTATGCGTGCGAGCTGCCCACTGCTGCCTCCTGGACGGTGGGAACCGGTACCTCGGGGAACCAGTCGCCCCGGCGGCCCCCGATCGTTCACGGTCGAGCAGGCAGCCGACGGTGCGGGTGGTTTGGGGCGAGCACCTGCGCGGGTAGCACTCGCCCGACGCGCGGGCCGGCAGTGCCGTGCCCCGAACCCCAGCGACCCGGAACCCAGCGAGGCGAGATGATCCGAGTCACGGAGCTCACCAAGTCATTTGGCGACGTCGAGGCACTACGCGGCATCGACTTCGAGATCGGCAGGGGGGAGGTCGTCGGCTTCCTCGGTCCCAACGGCGCCGGCAAGACCACCGCGATGCGGATCATCACCGGCTTCCTGGCCGCCGACTCGGGACAGGTCACGGTCGCCGGGCACGACGTGCTCGAGGAGACCCTCGCCGCCCAGCGCCACATCGGCTACCTCCCCGAGAACAACCCGCTCTACCGGGAGATGCTCGTCTCGGACTTCCTGCAGCTGGCCGCCGAGCTCAAGCACATCCCGCGCGCCGAGCGCCGCGCCGCGCTGGACTTCGCGGTGACCGGGGTGGGGATCGAGGACGTCTTCCACCGCCCCGTCGGGACCCTCTCGAAGGGCTACCGCCAGCGGGTGGGGATCGCCGCGGCGCTGCTGCACCGGCCCGACGTGCTGCTGCTGGACGAGCCCTCCGAGGGCCTCGACCCGAACCAGCGCACCGAGATCCGCAGCCTGCTCAGCGACCTCGCGCGCGAGCACACGGTCGTGATGAGCACCCACGTGATGCAGGAGGCCCAGGCCGTGTGTGACCGGCTGGTGGTGATCGCCGGCGGGCAGGTGGTCGCCGACGGGGCCACGCGGGAGCTCGCGCGCAGCACCGCCGGCACGCAGGTCGTGCTGTTCGAGGCCGAGGGGCGAGAGGTCCGCCGGCGCGTGCAGAAGCTCGACGAGGTCGACGAGGTCGACGTGGACGACGCCGCCAGCGGCCGTGGCCGCCTGCGCGCCCGGATCATCGCCGCCGGCGATGCACCGCTGCAGCCCGCGCTCAGCCGCCTCGCACGCGAGCACGAGTGGACGATCTGGACCCTGCACGAGGAGCAGCGCGGCCTCGAGGATGTCTTCCAGGAGCTGACGATGGGGGATGGGGAGTGATGATGGCACCTGCGACCACTGATCGCCCGGCTACCGACACGGCATCCGGTGCCGATGGTCCTGCACCCGCAGGCGGCGGGCGGGGCGGATCACGTGCCGGGAACGTGCTGACGGTCGTGCGCAAGGAGCTGCGCGGCTACCTCGACAGCCCCACCGCCTACATCGCCGCGGCGATCTTCCTGGTGCTCCTGCAGTTCCTGTTCTTCCGTGACGTCTTCCTGATCGGCGAGGCATCGATCCGGGGGATGTTCAGCTTCCTGCCGTGGCTGTTCCTGCTGCTGATCCCCGCGCTGACGATGGGGTCGATCTCCCAGGAGCGGCGCGAGGGCACCCTCGAGCTGCTGCTCACCCACCCCCTGCGTGACGGCGAGCTCGTGCTCGGGAAGTACCTCGCCCCGCTGCTCTTCACCGCCGCGACCCTGGCGTTCGTGGTCCCGGTGGCCTGGAGCCTCGACCGCTTCGGCGACCTCGACTGGGGCATCGTCGCCGGGCAGTACCTCGGCGCGGTGCTGCTCGCATCCGTGCTGGTGGCGCTGGGCATCCTGCTCTCGACCGTGCTCGCCAGCCAGGTCTCGGCGCTGCTGACGACCGCCGCAGCCGGCTTTGCGCTGATCATCGTCGGGATGGAGATGGTCACCGCCCGGCTGCCACTGCGCCTGGCACCGGTGGTCGAGCAGCTCTCGGCACTGACCCACTTCGAGTCGATGGCACGCGGCGTGATCGACGTGCGCGACCTCTGGTACTTCATCTCGGCCAGCGCGGTGTTCCTCGCGCTGGCCTGGCTGCAGCTGCGCCGCCGGCGCTTCGGCAACCGCCGCTCGCGCTACCGCAGCGTGCAGGCGGCCGTGGCGATGTTCGTGGCGATCGCGATCGTCACCAACGTGATCGGCCAGCGCATACCCGGACGCATCGACCTCACCGAGGGCGGGCTCTACACCCTCACCGATGCCACCCGCAGCACCCTCACCGGGCTCGACGACGTGGTGCGCATCACCTTCTACGCATCCGAGCGGCTGCCCGCCGGGATCCAGTCCGTGCGGCGTGACATCGAGGACACCCTCCGGGACTACGACACCATCGGTCGTGGCAACGTCGTCGTGCGCCGGGTCGACCCGACCGGTGACGAGGAGGCCGCCGAGCAGGCCCAGGCCGCCGGGGTGCAGGAGGTCCAGTTCAACGTCGTGGGCAACGAGGAGTTCGAGCTGCGCCGCGGCTTCCTCGGGATCGCCGTGAGCTATGCCGGCGCGACCGAGGCGCTGCCCTTCATCCAGGACACGCGCGACCTCGAGTACGACCTGACGAGCACGATTACCCGCATGACGGCCACCGACAAGCCACGCATCGGCCTGGCCAGCGGCTTCGGTATGGGTGGTGCCGGCGGTGGCTTCGGGCCGGACGGCATGCCACAGCAGGGGGCCTATGGCGCGCTCCAGCAGGAGCTCAGCGCGCAGTTCGACGTCGTCACGGTGGAGCTCGCCCCGGAGGAGGGGGAGGGCGAGCTCGATTCCGAGCTTGCAGCGCTGGTGGTCGCCGGGCCCACCGAGGAGCTTGGTGCTGGCGCGCGGGAAGCGATCGACGGCTACCTCGAGGAGGGCGGCAGCGCGCTCGTGATGCTCGATGCCGTGAGCGTGGACCTGCAGACCTTCAGCGCCCAGGTCAACGAGGATGCCCCGCTCGACCTCGCGTCGGACCTGGGTGTGCAGGTCGCTCCGGACATCGCGTTCGACCTGCAGGCCAACCAGACGGCGCAGTTCCAGACGGGGCAGGGGCTCGGGTTCGTGACGCCCTACCCGCTGTGGCCGCGCGCGATCGCCTCCGAGGAGCATCCGGTCACCCGCAGCATCGAGCAGGTGGTGATGCGCTGGGCGAGCACGCTCAGCGTCGACGAGGAGGCCCTCGCCGAGCGTGGCCAGGCGGCCGACGTGCTGCTCTCGACGACCGAGGCCGGGGGCACCATCGCCAGCCCCTTCGACCTCAACCCGCAGGCGGCACTGCCCCAGGACAGCCTGGGTGAGCAGGTGCTCGCCGTGGCGATCGCCCCGGCAGCCGCCGACGACGAGGAGGGCACGGCGGAGGAGCCGGCCGAGCCTGCGAGCTCCCGGCTCGTGGTGGTCGGGGACTCGGACTTCCTCAGCGACCAGTTCCTCCAGCAGAACCCCGAGAACCTCGTCTTCGGGATGGAGGCGATCTCGTGGCTCAGCCAGGAGGCCTCGCTGGCAGCCATCAAGGCGCGGGATCGCGTCACCCGCCAGCTGCAGTTCGACGACCAGGCAGCACAGACCCGCCGGATCAAGTGGGGCAACGCCGCGTTCGTGCTGCTGGTGATCGGCGGCCTGGGCGGCTGGCGGCTGCTGCGCCGTCGCCGGCTCGCCCGCACCCCGTACGTTGCGCTTGGCTGATCCGATACCCGTCCTGATCCAGGGGAGGACCCATGAAGACCCGAACGCTTGCCATCCTCGCCGCCGTGCTCGTCGTCGTGACGCTGGTTGCGGCCTGGCCATCGCTGATGGGCTCCGACGACACCGAGCAGGTCGCCAGCGGCCCCAACGCACCCGACTTCAGCGGCATCACCGCAGCGAGCGTGGACGAGGTGCGGATCCAGCGCCCGCCCGAGGACGAGGTGGTCCTGGAGCGGGACGGCACGACCTGGACGGTGGAGGGCGAGGAGGTCCCTGGCGAGCGGATCGAGGAGCTCTTCGCTGACGTGGAGGAGCTCGTCGTGGGCGAGCTCGTGGCCCGCAGCACCGACAACCACCAGCGGCTTGGCGTGAGCTCGGCGACCGCCCAGCGCATCACCTTCGTGATCGGCGATGAGGAGCGCACCATCCTCATCGGCACCATGACACCGGGCGGTGGAGGCTTCCACGCACGCCCTGGCGGTGCCGACGAGGTCCATGAGGTCTCCGGCACCCTGCTGCTGTACCTGCAGCGCGACGCGACGGCCTGGGTCGAGGACCCCGACGACGAGGACGACGACGCGGTCACCACCGCGGAGTAGAGCGCACCTCGCTGGCCATCCCAGGCGTCATGTGGCCTGAGAGGTCGGTGCCTGCCAGCCCGGGCCCGATCCTACCCGTGCAGGCGCCCGGCCAGCGGGCACGGTAGGCTCCCATGTCCCGGACGGCGCTGCGGGTGGCACTGGAAACCGGCTGCCAGTGACCTGCTCGGATCCCGGGGCGTGGAGCTGCATGGACGCACTGCTGTGGATCGTAATGGGAATCCTCCTGGCGACGCTGGTCGTCGGGCTCGCCCGCACCGTCATCGGGCCCTCCGACACCGACCGGATCGCGTCTGCCCTGCTGCTCAGCACCAACGGGGTGGCCATCCTCGTGGTGGCCGCTGCGCTGCTGGACCTGCCTGCCGCACGGGACGCTGCACTGGTGTTCGCTGCGCTGGGCGCGATCATCGCAGTGGCCTTCAGCGCCGCCCACGGCGAGGTGTCGGCCGGCAGTCAGGAGGAGCGATGATCGGCACGATTGCAGGCGGCATCCTGCTA
>SKUG01000074.1 GCA_007122215.1 Thermoleophilia bacterium
GGCGATCGAGGTCGAGGACACCTCGCGGGTGATCCGCGAGATCCGCGACGAGGTCGACGCGCTGGGCCTCGACGATGCCATCGATGTGCGCTACGACGGCGATGCCCGCTTCCTCGACGAGATGTTCCGCGACCTCGGCCTGGCCATGGTCGTGGCGGTGCTGCTCGTCTACTTCGCGATGGTGCTCTTCTTCGGGTCGGTCGCCCAGCCGCTGACGATCCTCGCGCCGGTGCTGTTCTCGTTCATCGGCAGCTTCCTCGCACTGGCGATCACCGGCCGCGCGCTCGGGCTGCCGGCAATGATCGGCCAGCTGCTGCTGATCGGCATCGTCGTCGCCAACTCGATCCTGCTGGTGGATACCGCGCTGCGCCTGCGCCGCAGCGGCTGGGGGCGCGACGAGGCCCTGCTCGAGGCCTCCCGCACCCGCGTGCGACCCGTGCTGATGACCGCGCTGGCAACCATGGCGGCGCTCACGCCGCTGTCGATCGGCCTGGCCGGTGGCGGCGGGCTGATCACCCAGTCGCTGGGCACGGTGGTGATCGGCGGGCTGCTCGTGGCCACGGTGCTCACCCTGGTCATCGTCCCGGCGGTGTTCACGCTCTGGGATCGCGGCGGGGACGTCATCCAGCCCGACGAGCTGTTCGCCGAGGGGGCGTCTGGCAGCGGCGGTAGGTTGCAGCGCGATGCCAGCCACGACGATTCCGAAGAGGCCAGCCCGCCGCCAGGCCGGGACTGACGCCGAGGCGCTCGCCGAGCGCCTCGATGGCCTGCCGCCGCTCGATCGCGCGCTCGAGGTCGTCGGTGACCGCTGGTCGCTCGCGGTCGTCGCACAGCTCACTGCCGGGCCGCAGCGCTTCAACGAGCTGGCCGAGTCCGTCGCACCGATCGCCCGCACGGTGCTGAGCGACCGCCTGCGCCGCCTCGAGGCAGCCGGGGTGCTCAGCCGGCGCCAGTACCAGGACAGCCCGCCGCGCTGGGAGTACCGCCTCACCATCGCCGGCGCCGAGCTCGCCAAGCCTGCCGCCACGCTCGCCGACTGGGGCTCGCGCCACCTCGGGTCCGGGCAGCCGGTGCTGCGACATGCCGTCTGCGGCAGCGAGGTCACCCCGGCCTACCGCTGCCTGGCCTGCGGCCCGGTCTCGCCCCGCGAGATCCACACGGCGATGCTGCGCACGCCGATGCCCCAGGGCTAACGGCTCCTCCCCCGCGGCCTCGCGCCGTTGGGAAAGGCGTGCCATGTGCTAGCGGCCCGAGCCGGGCGGCTCCAATGGCAGCGTCAGCACGAAGCAGGTCTCGGCTCCTGCTCCCGCATCGCCAGCGAGCTCGAGCTGCCCGCCCAGTGCCAGCGCCAGCTCCCGGCTGATGGTGAGCCCGAGGCCCATCCCGCCCTCGCGCTTGGTCCCGGTGAAGGGCTCGAAGAGCTGGTCGCGAATGGCCGGATCGATGCCCTCGCCATCGTTGCAGACCCGCATCACGACGTGGCCCTGATGGCGGCGAGCCTCCACCAGGATCAGCGAGTCCGCGTAGCGCAGCGCGTTGCCGACGAGGTTGCGCAACACCTGCACGATCCGCTCGCCGTCCGAGATGATCTGCACCGGCTCGCAGTCGATACGCAGCTCCAGCCCATCCCCGAGCCGATCGGCGAAGATCCCTGCCAGGTGCTCCCCGAGGCGTTCCAGGTCCACCGACTCGGTGGTGGTGGCAAAGCGGTTCGAGCGGATCCGGGCCAGGTCGATGATGTCGCCCACGAGCCGCTCGAGCCGGGCCGCCTCCTGCTGGATCACCGCCAGCGAGCGCTCCCGCACCTGCGGGTCGTCGGCCAGCCCGTCGGCGAGCAGCTGGGCATGCCCGGTGATCGCCGTCAGCGGGGTGCGCAGCTCGTGGGAGATGCTCATCAGGAACCTGCGGTCGCGCGCATCGACCTCCCGCGCCTGGCGCACCGCGTGCGAGTGCAGCCCGGCGATGCTCGCCGCCTCGCGGGAGTGGAACGGGCCGGCGGGCTCCTCGTGCCAGCGTCCGTCGAGGAGGGCCCGGGCGGCATCGCCCGCGGCGATCACCTCGCGCAGCGCAGGTGCGCTCGTGCGCCACGCCGACACCGCGACCAGCAGGAAGCCGGCCACCGCTGCAGCGAACGCCCAGGTCGCGCCGTGGAAGGAGCCCACCACCACCGGGGTGCACACGGCGATCGCCGCCAGCACCAGCGGCCGCCACAGCAGGGGGCCGGCGAGCCCCCGCTCAGGCGGCGGTGACGTCATCGGTCACCTTGTAGCCGGATCCCCAGACGGTCTCGATCGGGCAGTCGTCCCCGAGCTTGCGGCGCAGCTGGCGCACGTGCACGTCCACCGTGCGGGTGTCCCCGACGAAGGTGTAGCCCCAGACGCTCTCGAGCAGCTCCGCGCGGCTGCGCACCACCCCCTGGTGCTCGAGCAGCTCCCAGAGCAGGTCGAACTCCTTCGGCGAGAGCTGTACGGGCGTGCCATCGAGCAGCGCCTCGCGACCGGCAGCATCCATCACGATCCGCCCGCACTGCAGCCGCGGGCGTTTCGGCGCGGGCGGGCTGAGCGCCGCACGGCGCAGGGTGGCCTTGATCCGCGCGACCAGCTCGCGCGGGTTGAAGGGCTTGGTGACGTAGTCGTCCGCGCCGACCTCGAGCCCGACGATCTTGTCGACGTCCTCGTCCCGGGCGGTGAGCATCACCACGGGCACCTGGTCGTCGCGGCTTCGTACCTCGCGGCAGATCTCCAGCCCGTCGGCATCGGGCAGCATCCGATCGAGCAGCAGCAGATCGTACGACCCGCCCGCGATGCGCGTGCGTGCGAGCGCGGCCGTGCCCGCGACCTCGACGGTATACCCCTCGCGCTCCAGGTAGGCCGACACGAACGAGGAGATGTTCTCCTCGTCCTCGACCACGAGGATGCGCTGGCCGGTTGCAGTGTCGTCACCCATGCACGGGTTCTTCCCGCAGGGGCCGTCGCCAAACCGCCCGCCAGCCGGTGGCCGGACCGGTGACGATGTAGGCTGCCCGGTGTACGGCGGGGAGCCGTCCGGCCCAGCCGTCGAGCCGTCCCCGGGGAATCGCAGCTACAGGGAGCCCAGCCATGTTCGAGCGCCACGTCCTGGACAACGACGTCCGCGTGATCACCGCACAGCAGGACGTGCAGTCGGCCACGGCGCTCGTGATGTTCGGGGCGGGCTCGCGCAACGAGGAGCGCCACCAGTCGGGCATCGCGCACTTTGCCGAGCACATGTTCTTCAAGGGCACCGAGCGCCGCCCGCACGCCCGGGACATCTCGGTGGAGATCGACGGCATCGGCGGCGAGTTCAACGCCTTCACCGGCAAGGAGTACACCGGCTACTACGTCAAGTGCGCGGCCGAGCACCTCTCCCTGGCCGTGGACGTGCTCTCGGACATGCTCCTGCACTCGCGCTTCGACGCCGAGGAGATCGAGCGTGAGAAGGGCGTGATCCTCGAGGAGATGAACATGTACCACGACATGCCCGTCTCCTACATCCAGAACGTCTACGACCAGCTGTTCTGGGGCGACCACCCCCTGGGCTGGGACATCATCGGGCACGAGGACGTCATCCGCGGCGCCGACCGCGACCTCTTCATGGGCTTCCTTGACCGCTGGTACACCGGCAACCGCACCGTCGTCGGGCTCGCCGGCAAGGTCGACCCCGCGGTGATCGAGCAGGTCGACGAGCAGTTCCAGGCGATCCCCGCATCCACCCCGGGTTCAGCCCTGCGCGCCGACCGCAGCCAGTCGGGCCCGCAGGTGCGCGTGCACCGGAAGGGATCCGACCAGGCCCACCTCTCGCTGGGCGTTCCGGCGCTGTCATCGCTCGACGACGATCGCTACGCGCTCAACGTGCTCAACGCGATCCTCGGGGGCGGGATGTCGTCCCGGCTGTTCGTGGAGGTCCGCGAGCGGCTGGGGCTCTGCTACTACGTGCGCTCGAGCCCCCACGCCTACACCGATGCCGGCACGCTGGTGGTGCAGGCTGGCGTGGACATCGACCGCATCGAGCTGGCCATCGAGGTGATCCAGCGCGAGCTCTTCCGGGTGCTGGAGGAGGCCCCGCCGCAGGAGGAGGTCGACAAGGCCCGCAACTACCTCAAGGGGCACCTCGTGCTGCGCGTCGAGGACCCGAGAGGGCTGGCGATGTTCGGCGTGACGGAGGAGGCCGTGCGCAACCGCCTGCTCGAGCCCGAGGAGTCGCTGGCGCGGCTTGATGCCGTCACCCGCGACGACGTCGTGCGCGTCGCCCGCGAGGTGCTGCGCACGGACCTGCTCAACCTCGCGGTGATCGGCCCGTTCGAGGACGATGCGCGCTTTGCCGACCTCGTCGGGGCAGGAGCCGCATCCGTCAGTCGATGATCACGTCGAGCGGTTCGCCGCCAGCGTCGACGTCGTCGAACTGGATGTCGCCCAGGTCGAGGTCATCGAGGTCCAGGTCGTCGAGGTCGAGCTCCTCGAAGTCGCCCTCCTCGAACAGTGAGGGGTCGAGCTCCTCGAAGCCCTCCATGCCACCCATGTCCGGTGCGGCGTCGAGGTCCGGCGGCTGCCACTCGTAGTCGTGCAGGCAGGTCACGCGGCCGCCCAGCCGCTCGTACATCTGTCGCTCGAACTGCTCGATGGCATCCGAGGCGCGCTCGTTGCCGACCTGCAGCAGCAGCTCCTCCCGGAACTCGTCGATGTCGGGCTGGAATCCCTCGCGGGTGGCTTCCAGCGGGAGCACCACCATCCAGGTGCCGCTCAGCTCGATCGGCTCGGAGACCTCGCCGTCCTCGAGGTCGAACACCACCTCGTCGAGCTCTGGTGCGAACTCGCCTCGGCCCAGGTCGAAGCCCTCCACCCCGTGCTCGGGCCGCTCCGCGGTGGAGGCTGACACGGCTGCGGCGTGGAACGCGACCGCGGCGGCGCCGGCCTGCTCCCGTGCGAAGCTGCGGGCAGCATCCTCATCCTCGAGCGTTGCGATCAGCACGAGCCGCCGGTCGGTCGGCGGGAACTGGGCATCGAACCGCTCCTGCAGCTCGGCGTCGGTCACCTGCCGCTCCAGCCGCTCGAGGCGAAGCTCGCGACGGACGGTGTCGCGCGCCTCGTCGAGCGACGGGCGCGCATCAGCGCTGGCTGCGGTGACGGCCCGCGCCACGATGAATGCATCCCCGACCTCGAGCACCCCTGACGCCTCCCCGGCCTCCAGGGCAAAGAGCGCAGCGGCGACCTCGCCGTCATCGATCCGGTCCTCGCCCACGATCACGATCCCACCGCCGGCGGATTCCTGTGGCGATCCTGGAGCGACCTCGATGGCACCGAGCTCGCGCGGCAGGGGCGCGTTGGCGGCATCGTCGACGGCGGCCTCGAAGGTCACGCCATCGACGCCCGCGTAGTTGGTCGAGAAGTCGGCTGCGTCCTCCTCGCTCGCGAACGAGGCCACGCTCAGGCGGCGCCACTGGCCCTCCGGGAAGCTCGACTCGTAGCGTCGGCGGACCTCGGCGTCGGTCGGGTCACCGGCCAGCTGCTCGAAGAGCGTGTTACGGGTGACGGGCACCTCGGCCTGGAAGCGCCGCACGATCTCGAGGTCGATGCCGAGCTCCTGCGCCTCCCGCTCGACGGCTGCCTCGTCGCCGCCGTGGAACTCGTCCACGAACTGCTGCCACTGCGCCTCGATGGCCTCCTCGTCGGGCACGATGCCCCGCTCGCGCGCCGCACGGTCCCACACGAGGTCGTCCACGAGCAGGTCGACGGCCTGCTGCACGATGTCCTGGTAGTCCTCCGAGCCCGGCTCGGGCGCCGGCAGGTCCTGCAGGGCCAGGTCGGCCAGGCCGAGCGCGACGACCTTGTCGACGTCGGCGATCAGCACCCGGTCGCGGTCGAGGCGGCAGGCGGTCAGCGGGTCGAGCCGCTCGTTCTCGGCGCGCAGCTGCCGCTCGCTCGAGACCGACACCGCGGCGATCGAGCTCGCCAGCAGCAGCACGCCGAGGATCCCGATCAGCCGCTCGATGCGGCGTTGGTCGCCGCCTCCGCCCGGGGTTGGGCCACTGCCGCCGGCAGGGGAGGCTGGGCGCTGGGAATCGTCTGGCGAGCCTGGGGTGTCATCACTCATCGCCGGTTCCCTACCCGGGTTGCCGCCAGACCACGCACGGCAGGGCGTTCCGGCCACGCGGCGGCCGCCTGTCCCGGTCGGGCCTGCTCGTGGCTGGATCAGGAAGCGGCCAGCCCCCGATACCCAGGCATGAGCGAAGCAGCGAAGATCGACGGGCAGGCCTTGCTGACAGGGCTCCAGCAGGCAGGCGAGCGCTCCCGGGCGCGCGCGGCTCGCGAGCCCGAGCCGCAGGTTCCGGCCCCCACCGCCGCTGCACCCTCGAGCATCGGCCAGCTACGGCGCGAGGGCACGATCGTCGACACCGTCGCCCAGATCGCCCGCCATGCCTCCGATCCGCGGATGAGCCCCGAGCGCGCGCAGCTGCTCGAGCAGTCCATGCAGGTCGTGATCAACGCCTACGAGGCCCAGGTGCGCGCCTGGCTCTAGGGCGCCGCGCTCTGCTGCCTGGTCGCCGGGGAGGCCCGGTCAGGGGCGGGCGATGCCGGTGTAGGTGATGGTGGTGGCGTAGGCGCCGGGTGGTGTGGTCATGCCGGGGCTCGCGCGGTAGGTCACGAGGACGGTGTCGCCGCCTGGTGGTGTGGGGTCCGTGGATTCGTGCAGCAGGGTGGTGAAGCTGCTGGCGAGGCTCAGGTACCAGTTGTTGGTGTAGTCGTCCTCGGGCCAGCCGGAGCTGTTGGCGGGGCCCCACTTGGCGAGGCGGTCGTCGCTGGAGCCTGCGGCGTCGCGCACGGTGATACCGAAGGCGTCGCTGGTGCTGGTCGGCCAGGCTGCGGGCGGGTCGATGGGGTCCTGCCACTTCGGGATCGTGCCCGTGCAGGGCAGGGCGCACTCCATGCCCCACGCGTCGGATACCTCGCTGGCGACGAGCTCGTAGCCAGCGGCCGCGTCGGTCTCGACGGTGACCTCGGTGGTGGCGGTGGCGTGGGTTTCGGGGATGGTCGCGCCGAGGTCCTGGGTGGCCTCGTCGACGCTGATGGTGATCGACGGTTCGCTGCCCGAGCACTCAAAGTCGCCGCCGACGTCCAAGGAGGCGAACCCCTGCTGGGCGACGCCGCCTGCGCTTCGGAATGCACCGCCGGCGTGGAGCACGCCGCTCGTGCAGCTGCCCGTGAGTGCGTAGACCGTGCTGCTGGCACCGGGGTCCCAGGGGGTGAGGGTTCCGCTCGTGGTGTCGACGGCTGCCATCCGGTGGCGCGCGGTGCCCCCGTTGGCCGTGGTGAAACCTCCACCC
>SKUG01000202.1 GCA_007122215.1 Thermoleophilia bacterium
CCTGCTGGACGTGCCGGTCGTTCGCACCGAGCAGTACCCGCAGGGTCTCGGGTCGACCGTGGATGAGCTCGCTGCCGAGCTCGAGGATGCCCACACCATCGAGAAGCTCACGTTCTCGGCCGCCCGCGCGAAGGAGTTCCCGGCCGTGATGGCCGAGCTGCCCGCGGACGCCACCTGGGTCCTGACGGGCCTCGAGGCCCACGTCTGCGTCACCCAGACGGCCCTCGACCTGATCGCCCGCGGCCACGAGGTGCAGGTCTGCGCAGATGCCGTCGGCTCGCACGACCCGTTCCAGCGGGACATGGCCATCGAGCGCCTGCGCCGTGCCGGGGTGGTCATCACCACCGTCGAGACCGTCCTCTTCGAGCTGCTCGAGCGCGCCGGGACCGAGGAGTTCCGCGAGGTGCAGCAGCTGATCAAGCTCCATGACCGACCGACCGTGGGGGTGGCCCCGTGACGCTCAGCGAGTGGCTTCCCGTCCTGGCGTTCATGATCGTGGCCACGATCGTGCCGCTGGGGCTGCTGTTTGCGGGGATCGCCTTCGGCGCGCGCCAGCGCCGGCCCGACATGGGCGGCCAGAAGCGCATCGCCTTCGAGTCCGGCGTCTCCCACGGGTTCGTCGGCAAGCAGCGATTCCCGATCTACTTCTACCTGACGGCGATGCTCTTCATCGTCTTCGACATCGAGCTCGTCTTCCTGTTCCCGCTGGCGGTGAGCCTCGGCGAGCTCGGGATGTACGGGTTCTGGGCGGCGATGGCTTTCGTCGCCGTGCTGGCCGTGGCAGACATCTATGCCTGGGGCCGGGGCGCACTCGAGTGGGAGGGGAGCGAGGAATGAGCTCGGAATCCGGCACGGACCGCGATGGCTGGCAGCCCGTCGACCTGCAGGGCGTGCACTTCCATAAGACTCCCCGCGAGCAGCTCCTGAAGATCGACCCGAACCTGCGCGCCAACCCGCTCGAGGAGGAGTGGACGACCGAGCGCATGGAGCAGGCGGTGCTGCTCACGAGCCTCGACAAGCTCGGCCGCTGGGGCCAGGCGAACTCCGTCTGGCCCGCGGTCTTCGGCCTTGCCTGCTGCGCGATCGAGATGATGAGCACCGTCAGCCCGCGCTACGACATGTCCCGCTTCGGGGCCGAGGTCTTCCGTGCCTCGCCGCGCCAGGCCGACCTGATGATCATCTCCGGTCGGATCTCCCAGAAGATGGCGCGGCCACTGCGACAGATCTACGACCAGATGCTCGAGCCCAAGTGGGTGATCGCGATGGGTGCCTGCTCCTCCAGCGGCGGGATGTTCGCGAACTACGCGGTGGTGCAGGGAGCGCACAAGATCGTCCCGGTCGACGTGCACGTGCCCGGTTGCCCGCCGCGCCCCGAGCAGCTGATGCACGGCTTCAACCTCCTGCAGGACAAGATCCGCACGGGCGAGCCCCCTGCCTACCTGCAGGAGGTCGGTCGGCGCGACGCGGGCGAGGCTGCCACCGAGCCCGGCGACCAGCCCACCGGCGCGATGGGCGACGGCGGCCGCACGGGCGCGGAGGAGCAGGCATGAGCACCACCACGCCCCGGCACAGCCGCTTCCAGCGTGAGGAGGTCGCCGCCGCCACCCGGCTCGGGGCGAGCGACGCCGGCCCCGACCGTGGTGGGATCGCGATCGCCACCGACGCCGCGCGCCGGCTCGTCGCCGAGCTGCCCGAGGCCTGCTCGGCGTGGGAGACATGGCGCGGCGAGGTCACCGTCACCCTGGACCCGACCCGGCTCGTGGAGGCCGCGACCTTCGTGCGGGACGAGCTCGGCTTCGCGATGCTCTCCGACATCTCCCCGATCGACTGGCTCGACCGGCACGACAAGCGCTTCTGCGTCTCGTATGTCTGCAGCAAGCTCGTGCTCGGTGCCCCGCGCCTGCGCCTGCACGCGTGGGTCGACGAGGGCGAGGACCTGCCCAGCCTGATCGGCGTCTGGCCCACCGCAGACTGGCACGAGCGCGAGGCCTGGGACTTCTTCGGGATCGCCTTCAGCGGGCGCGAGCCGATGCGACGGCTGATCATGGACGACGACTGGGTCGGCCACC
This sequence comes from Thermoleophilia bacterium, assembly GCA_007122215.1. Classification (GTDB taxonomy): domain Bacteria; phylum Actinomycetota; class Thermoleophilia; order Gaiellales; family SKUG01; genus SKUG01. The sequence continues at coordinate 2,070 of SKUG01000202.1, forward strand.
CGCTCCGCAAGGACTACCCGATGGGTGGCGAGCCCGTGAAGTTCACCAACAGCCTGCGGGAGGTCTGACACGCATGGCCCTCGCAGCGATCCCCCATCCCATCCCGTCCGAGCTGCACCCGCCGGACGACCCCGAGATCCAGGACCAGCTGCTCTCGCTGAGCGTTGGTCCCACCCACCCCTCCACCCACGGGGTGCTGCGGCTCGACCTCAAGCTCGACGGCGAGGAGATCGTCGGTGTGGTCCCGCGCATCGGCTACGTCCACACCGGGATCGAGAAGAACGTCGAGCAGAAGACCTGGTGGAAGGCGATCCCCTACTTCGATCGCCTCGACTACCTCTCGTTCCTCTACGGCAACTACGTCTACGTCACCGCCGTCGAGCGGATGCTCGAGCTCGAGGTGCCGCGGCGCGCCCAGTGGATCCGCGCGCTCCTGATGGAGCTCAACCGCATCCACAGCCACCTCATCTGGCTGGCCACCGCCGCGCTTGAGCTCGGCGCGATGAGCATCTTCTTCTACTGCTTCCGCGAGCGCGACCGCATCCTCGACCTCTTCGAGATGACCTCGGGCTACCGGATGCACACCCGCTACTTCGCGATCGGCGGGCTCTTCGAGGACATCCCGCCGGCGTGGGCCGCCCAGGCGCAGGAGTTCATCGACACCTTCCCGAGCCGGCTCGACCAGATCACCGACATCCTCTCCGAGAACGCGATCTTCAAGGACCGCACCATCGGCGTGGGCTACCTCTCGGCCTCGGACGCCATCGCGCTCGGCACCACCGGCCCCAACCTGCGCGCCAGCGGCTTCGACTGGGACCTGCGCAAGCACGCTCCCTACGGTGCCTACACCGAGCTCGACGTCAACACCGCCGTTGCCACCGAGGGCGACTGCTACGCCCGCTACCGGGTGCGGGTCGAGGAGATGTACGAGTCCTGCCGGCTCGCCGGTGAGATCCTGCAGGGCCTGCCCGGCGGGCCCGTGATCGCCGACGATCCCAAGGTCGTGCTGCCGCCCCGCGAGGAGCTGCACACCTCGATGGAGGCCGTGATCCACCACTTCAAGCACGTGGTGCATGGCTTCCAGGTGCCGGCGGGGGAGGTCTACTCGACCGTCGAGAGCCCGCGTGGCGAGCTCGGGCTGGTGGTCGTCTCGGATGGTGGGACCCGGCCGTGGCGGGTGAAGTGGCGCGGCCCGAGCTTCGTGAACCTGCAGGCCGTGGCGACCATGGTCGGGGGCGAGCTGCTCGCCGACCTGATCGCCACCATCGGGACCGTCGATGCCGTGATGGGAGACGTGGACAGGTGAGCGACCAGCCGACAACCACCGTGGACCGCGCGGCGCTCGTCGCCGAGCTCGAGCAGGTAGCGGCGCGCTACCCACACAGGAAGTCCGCGATCATCCCCGCGCTGCGCCTGGCCCAGGGCCACTACGGGTGGCTCTCGCCCGAGGCCTTCGAGGACGTCGCGCACGCGCTGGAGTGCACGCCGGCATTCGCACAGTCGGTGGCGAGCTTCTACGACATGTTCCACCTCACCCCGGCCGGGCGCCACCTGGTCGAGGTCTGCACCAACGTCTCCTGCGCGCTCAAGGGAGCCGGCGAGCTGCTCGACGAGCTCGAGGACCAGCTCGGCATCCACGCCGGGGAGACCACGGACGACGGAGCGATCACCCTGCGTACCGTGGAGTGCCTCGGGGCCTGTGCGAACGCCCCGTGCGTGTCGGTGAACCACCGCTACCGCGAGGACTTCGCGATCGCCCAGGTGCGCCCGCTGATCACCGAGCTGCGGGCCAGCACCGCTGGCTGGACCGACCAGGAGCGAGAGGTATGAAGGCCCCCAAGACCCAGGCACGTACCTCCGGCACCAGCATCCTCTTCGAGATGCTCGGCGAGCGTCCGCACCTGCACGACATCGACGACTACATCGCCGCCGGCGGCTACGAGCAGCTGCGGCGGGCGCTCGGCATGGAGACCGCCGAGCTGATCGACGAGGTCAAGGCCTCCGGCATCCGCGGGCGCGGTGGCGCCGGCTTTCCGAGCGGCCTGAAGATGAGCTTCATCCCCGTCGACTCCGAGCAGCCCAAGTACCTGGTCTGCAACGCGGACGAGTCAGAGCCGGGCACCGCCAAGGATCGCGAGATCATGGAGCGCCAGCCGCACCTCCTGATCGAGGGCTGCCTCATCGCTGCCGCCGCGATCCGCTCGCAGGACGCCTTCATCTACATCCGCGGGGAGTACCTCGAGCCCTACGAGATCCTCGTCGAGGCTGCCCGGCAGGCCCAGGAGCGCGGCTTCATCGGTCCCGACGTCGCAGGATCCGGCCGCGCCATCAACCTGATCATCCACCGCGGGGCCGGGGCCTACATCTGTGGCGAGGAGACCGGCCTGCTGTCCTCGCTCAACGGCGATCGTGGCCAGCCGACCGTCAAGCCACCGTTCCCCGCCATCAGCGGCCTCTACCAGGCCCCGACGCTGGTCAACAACGTCGAGACGCTCGCGAGCCTGCCGCGGATCCTCGAGATGGGCGGCGAGGCCTTCGGGCAGGTCGGGCCCAACCCGCGCTCGACCGGCACCCGCGTCTTCACCGTGTCCGGCTGCGTGCAGAAGCCCGGCAACTTCGAGGTCGAGCTCGGCGCGCCGATGTCACACCTGGTGAACGAGCTCGCCGGTGGCGTGCCCGAGGGACGCACCCTCAAGGCCGTCATCCCCGGCGGATCATCGATGCCGGTGATCCTCCCCGACCAGCTCGACACGCCCCTCGACTACGACCGCTTCGCCGCGCTGGGCACGTCGCTCGGCTCGGGTGCCGTGGTCGTGCTCGACGACTCGGTGTCGATGCCCCAGCTGGCGCTGCGCGTGGCCGAGTTCTACCGCCACGAGTCCTGCGGCAAGTGCACGCCCTGCCGCGAGGGAACCTCGTGGGCGGTCGACATCCTCACGAGGATCTGCTCCGGCAACGGCCGGCCCGGCGACACCGAGCTGCTCGAGGACGTCTGCGAGCGCATCGACGGCAACTGCCTGTGCCCGCTCGGCGAGGCGATGGCATGGCCGACCAAGAGCTACATCCGTCACTTCCGCGAGGAGTTCCACGACCTCATCCGCACCGGCCGGGTGTCCGCGGACGAGCGCACCCTCGACGCGATCACCACGCACGTGGTCGACGAGCGGCTGATGCGTGGCAGCCAGGTCCAGTTCACCGGGCGGCTCGACCGGGGATCGCTGCCCCGCATGGGCGCCCGTCCCGCAGCAGGAGGCCCGAGCTGATGGCCGACACCGTACGCCTGACGATCGACGGTCGCGAGGTCGAGGTCCCGCGCGGCACCGGGCTGGTCGAGGCCGCCGCCGAGGCCGAGATCGAGGTCCCGGTCTTCTGCTACGAGCCGCGCATCGGCCCGGCCGTGGGCGCCTGCCGGATGTGCCTGGTCGAGATCGAGGGCATGCCGAAGCTGCAGACGGCCTGCTCCACGCTCGCCGGCGAGGGCATGAACGTCACCACCGTCTCGGGCCGCGCCCGCGAGGCGCAGGAGGCAGTGCTCGAGTTCCTGCTGATCAACCACCCGCTCGACTGCCCGGTCTGCGACAAGGGCGGCGAGTGCCCCCTGCAGGACCAGGCGTTCCGCTGGGGGCCGGGCAGCTCGCGCTTCGGGGAGACCAAGCGCAACAACGACAAGCCGATCCCGATCAGCCCGCTGATCGCGCTCGACCGCGAGCGCTGCATCCTCTGCTACCGCTGCACCCGCTTCTCCGACGAGGTCAGCCAGGACAACCAGCTGATCGCCCGCGAGCGCGGCGCGAGCTCGGTGATCGCCACCTTCGAGGGGCGTCCGTACGAGGGGCACTTCTCGGGCAACATCATCGAGCTCTGCCCGGTCGGGGCGCTCACCAGCACCGAGTACCGGTTCCACGGCCGGCCCTGGGACACCGTCGACCTGCCCACCACCTGTGGCCTCTGCCCGGTCGGCTGCAACACCCACGCCACCGTCCGCGAGGGCCAGGTGCAGCGGGTGCTGAGCCGCCGCAACGATGCCGTCGACGAGGGCTGGCTCTGCGACCGCGGACGCTTCAGCTACAGCTCCACGCACGCGCCCGGCCGCGTGACGATGCCCGAGCTCGGCAGCGATCCCGCAGCGCGGGCTGCCGTGAGCTGGGAGGTCGCGCTCGAGACCCTGCACGACCGCCTCGACGGCGACGACGGGACCCTCTGGCTGCTGTCGGGCAGCGAGACGCTCGAGGAGGCATGGGCGGTGCGCGAGCTTGCTGCCCGCACCGGCGGCCGCGTTCGCGCAGTGCCCGGCGGATCCAGCGCCGCGCCGGTCGCCGCCACCGCCCAGGCGCGGATTCCCGACCTGGAGTCGGCCACCGCGATCGTGGTGCTCGGCGACGAGGACCTCGCCGAGGTTGCGCCGATCGTCGACCTGCGCGTGCGCAAGGCGATGACCCGCCGTGGCGCGAGCGTGACGGTGATCGGTGCCGGCGCCACGGCCATCGAGCCGGCCGGGGCCGGGCTCGTGCCCGTCGCCCCCGGCGCGCTCGCCGACGCGGTCTCGACGCTGGCCGATGGCAGCCACGAGCTCTCTGCAGGCCTGGCAGCTGCCGCAACGGTGGTGCTGGTGGTGCCGGAGGGGCTGCTCGATGCGGCGCAGCTCGCCGCGCTCGTGACCCCGCTGGGGCTCGATGCCGACGGCAGCGGGATCCTGGCGATTCCCTCCACGGCCAACGCCCGCGGGCTTGCCGCGATGGGCATCGGCGAGCTTGCGGCCGACGACGATGCCAGCGGCGGGCTCGTGCTGCTCGACGTCGACGTGGAGCGGCAGCTGGCGGGGCGCTGGGATGCGCTGCGCGACTCCGCGCCGTGGATCGCCGCCGCGACCCAGTGGCATGGCGCCACGGCCGCTGCCGCAACGATCCTGCTGCCCGCAGCAGGACACCTCGAGCGCGAGGGCACGCTGGTCAGCCTCGACGGCCGCCTGCAGCGCCAGGCCGCGACCGTTCCCGCAGCAGGTGGCCGGGTGCAGCTGCAGTGGCTCACGGGCCTGCTGCGCCGCCGTGGCGAGACGATCCAGCCCCATCCAGGTGCGGTCTTCCGACGCCTGGCGGGAGCTGCCGACCTTCCGGGACGCTGGCCTGCGGCAAGCTACGGAGAGATCCCCGTCGACGGCATCGCCGGAACCACCGGTGGCGAGCACACCCGCCGCCGCACCGACGTGCCGGCAGCCCCCGCGGACGGGGTCGTGCTGCACG
>SKUG01000157.1 GCA_007122215.1 Thermoleophilia bacterium
CGTGGCCGTGGCCGGGCTCGGTGCGGTGTTCGCGGCCCTCGAGCGCCCTGCGCCCCTGCCACCAGCGGCTCCGGGAATCCCGCCGCCCCCGGCCCAGCTGGCCGCGCTCGACCTGCCCCTGACGCCGATGCGGACGCGTGACGAGCCGCCTCGGATCGTGCCCCTGCCCGTGCGCAACCACGGACGGCGCCCGCCCGGGGTGGAGCCGTACGCCATCGTCGTCCATGGCACCGGCAGCGGCATGCCCGGCAGCAGCGCCTACGGGCTCGTGCGGCTGCAGCAGATCTTCAACGACCCGGCCCGCGAGGTCTCGGCCCACTACGGGATCGACCGTGAGGGGCGGATCTCGCGGATGGTGGCCGACGACCGGCGTGCCTGGCACGTTGCCGCCCGCGGCTGGAACGACGTCTCGATCGGCATCGAGCTGATCAACGACAACTCCGGGGTCGACCCGTTCCCCGAGGCGCAGCTCGACGCGCTCACCGCGCTGACGCTATGGCTGGGGACCGAGTGGTCGATCCCCGTCGAGTACGTCTACCGCCACCGCGACCTGCAGCCGTGGGACCGCTCCGACCCGGCCGACAACTTCCCCTGGCAGGCATGGCGACGGTCGCTCGGGGTAGGGGAGGGACAGTGACCGACGCCGCCGCAGACACCCTCGCCGTGCATGCCCTGTACCCGCGGCGGCGACGCAGCCGCACCTACGAGTTCATCGAGGAGTTCGGCGGGGCCGGGGTGCTGGCGCGGCCCTTGCCCGGCGGGCGCGTGACACGGCTCGATGCCCGCGGCGCAGCGGTCGGCTCGGCGGCGGCAGCCAGCATTCGCGAGGCGGTGGAGATCGGCCTGCTCAACGAGGACTGGACCTTCCGCATCGACATCCCGGACACCGCCTGCGGCACGCTGGTTGTCGCCTTCACGGGGTCCGGACATGCCGTGCTGGGGATGTCCCTTGCGGGCGGCGCGCAGGACCGGGACACCCGTGCGACCACGCTCGAGCGCTGGATGCGAACGATGATGGCGGCGTTCCCGGCCGAGGCCTGCATGCTCGGGGATGACCCGGCCGTGCCCTGGGACCCGCAGCAGTGGTCGGAGCGCCTGCGTGCGCTGCGCGCGGACCCATCGGCTGCCTGGCCCTGGTACGTGCGGGGAGAGTGGCACGCGAAGCAGCGGGTACGGGTCGATGCCTCGGCCAGCCCGGACGAGGTCGAGGGCCTCGCGCAGGCGATGGCGCGCCGCGGCGTCCCGGTGGTGGTGGAGACCAGCTACCCGGTGCTGCGCACGGCCGGAGACCCCTGGACCGTGCTGGTCGAGGCTCCGCTTGCACAGCTGCGGAGGCGCCTGCCCGACGAAGGAGCGCCCGGGGCCGAGCTGGCCTCCCTGGTGGATGCGATCGCGGGCGTGATGAGTGGTCCCGACCTGCCCGAGGCAGGTGACCAGGAGCCGTCACGGGGAATCGCGGGCCTCCTGCGGGGGCCGACGGCGCGGGCGTCCGGGGCCGCGGCCTCGTCGCGACCGTCGGGCCGTGTCATCCTCCATGACATCGCCAGCGGCACCCAGTGGATCGCGCTCCCGGGGATGCCTGCTGCAGCGTATGCGGGCCTGGAGCCGGCGTCCGGGCGCGGAGGCGTGATGCAGTGGACCGAGCCGGATGGCTGGGGGCCGCCCGGGTGACCGCTGCTGCTCGTCCGGCGGGTGATCGGCCGGGGGCGGTGTCGCAGGCGGAGGGGGCCTGCCTGCGTGGCCTTGCGGCTGGCGGGGTATGCGCCGGACATGACTGCGGCACTGGACGTTGACGACCTGCACAAGGCCTTCGGGCCGATCGAGGCCCTGCGCGGGGTGTCCCTGCGGGTCGAGGCGGGGCAGGTAGTGGGCCTGCTCGGTCCCAACGGTGCGGGCAAGTCCACGCTGGTGAAGGTGTTGTGTGGCCTGGTGCGCCCCTCGGCAGGCAGCGCCCGGGTCAGCGGCCACCGCGCTGGCAGCACGGGGGCCCGGGCGTCGCTCGGCTACCTGGCCGAGCTGTTCCGGTTTCCACCGTGGCTGAGCGTGGAGGAGGTCGTTGCATTCCACCAGCAGCTGGCCGGCTCCCGGGGTGGCCAGGCCGAGCGCGCGCGACTGATCGAGCGGGTCGGCATGGGGCACGCTGCCAGCCGGCGGGTGGATGCGTTGTCGAAGGGCATGCAGCAGCGGCTGGGCATCGCCCAGGCCCTCGTCGGGGAACCGCAGGTGGTGATCCTCGACGAGCCGACCAGCGCGCTCGATCCGGAGGGGCGGCGGATGGTTCGTGAGCTCGTGGCGGACCTGCGGGTCGAGGGGCGGGCGGTGCTGCTGTCGAGCCACCTGCTGGCAGAGGTCGAGCAGGTCTGTGACGAGGTGGTGATCCTGCGCCGCGGTGAGGTCGCGGGCAGCGGCAGCGTCGATGGCCTGGCATCCGAGCACACGGTGACGATCGTGACCGGGTCCGGCACGGAGGTACACGTGGCCGCCCGTGCGGACGTGCCGGGGCTGGTGGCTGGCTACGTCGAGCGTGGCGAGGAGGTCTTCGAGGTGCGCCCGGACGTGAATCGACTGGAGGAGGCCTACCTCGACCTGGTGGAGGATCGCTGATGGGTGCTGCGCTGGTGGTTGCACGCTACGTGTTCGCGGAGGCCGTGCGTCGTCGCACCTTCACCGTGGTGGGGGTGATCACCGCGGCGTTGGTCGGCCTGTACGCGTGGGGGGCGTGGGTCGCGTTCGATGCGGCCGGGGAGGTCATCCAGCTGCGCAACCTCCTCGTCGACGGCACGGTGTTCGTCGGGAACCAGCTCAGTGGCGTCGCGATCTTCGCGCAGCTCTTCCTCGGGGCGGTGCTGGCGGTGCTGCTGTCGCAGTCGGCGATCCGGGGCGATGCCGAGCAGGGCCTGCTGCAGCCGATCGTGGCCCGTCCGGTGGGCCGCACGGCGTACCTGCTGGTGCGCTGCCTGGTGGTGGCGGTGTTCTGCGCGCTGTTCGTGGTTGCGGCCTATGCCGCGATCTCGGTGATCACCGGCCTGGTGGGCGACTACTGGCCCCGGCAGCCGATCATGCCGGCCGTCTACCTGGCGCTGGCGATCGTGGTGATCACGGCGCTGACGGTCGCATCCTCGGTGGTGCTGGGGATGACCGCCAACGGCATCGCGGTGTTCCTGATCTTCGGCGCGGGCCTGGCCAACGGCATGCTCGTCGGGATCGGCGAGACCACGGGCGCCCAGGGACTGCAGGACGCAGCGTCGATCATCGCCTGGGCGCTGCCCTTCGAGCCGCTCTACCAGGCGGCGGTCCACGCATCTGCCCAGCAGGCTGACGGCCTGGTTGCCTCGGTGATCCAGGCCGGCCCCTTCAGCGGCGGCCGCGAGCCCAGCCCATGGCTCGTCCCGTGGGCGCTCACCTACGTCGCCGCCACCCTGACCGTCGCAGCCACGGTCTTCTCCCGCCGCGACCTCTAACCAACTTTCCCCCACCCCCTGGCGGAAACTCGCCGCAGTGCCGTCACGAGACCGTGCCAAGCGCTCGGGCAATGCGTCGGATCCCGGCCTCGACGTCCCGATGGCCGCAGCGCAGGACGCGGTGCCCGGCGCCAGCCAGCAACTGGTCCCGCAGCGCATCCTCCCGCCGGGTCGCAGCCCGCGCATGTGCCGGGCCGTCGACCTCCACGCACAGCCGCTGCTCGGGCCACACCAGGTCGACCTCGATGCTGCCGCCCGACACGCGGACCCGGTGGTTGACCAGCGGCATGGGAAGGCCGTGCCGGCGCGCGGCCCGCACGTAGCGCTCCTCCAGGCCGCTCCTGCTCCCCGAGCTTCCCTTCAGGTAGCCATCGAGCGCTGCCTTGAGGCGCGCGCTCCCGCGGCGTCCGCGCGCCTGTGCGACCTCTGCGCGGACGGCCGCTGCATCCAGCAGGTCATGGTAGGTGGCCTCGCGGATCAGCCCAGCGAGCTGGCTGCTGCCCAGCCGGGGCGCAAGGTCCACCAGCAGGCGGGGGACGGTCGTGACGGGGATCCCTGCACGCACGGTAACGTCCCCACCTGCCATGCCCAGCTCCCGGCTGTGGTGGATCAGGACCGCAGTGCCCCGACGCCCGGTATGCCCGGGCCGGGTGACCTCGACCTGTCGCGGAGCGTGCTCGATGAGGCCCCACAGTGCCGCTGCGGCCAGGTGGCTGAGGGCGGCACGTGGGCCGGCGGTCAGGACCGCTGCCATCCAGCGCCCCTCCTGCGACAGCGCCGGATGCCCGACGGCGTAGACCCCGCGGTGGACCGGGTGGATCATCCCGCGCCGGCGCCAGCGACTGATCGAGGTGGACGACACCCCGAGCCGCTCCAGCTGGCGCGTTGCGATCACCCCGTGCTGGGTGGCGGCCAGGGCTGCGACCTCGACCATCCTCGACCCCCACTGGGTGAACCGTCCGCCGCGTCCGGGCTCGGCCCCTGGACCGGCGCTGGGAGTGGGCCTGCGCGGTGCGATCCCTGCGCGCTGGGACCCGTCCGGTGCGGGCGGTGTGCTGGTGCTCACGCGTACGGGTCCCCCTCGGTCGGCCCTGCCCGGCGGCGGTGGTGCCGCTGGGCCCGGGACCGGCAGGATCGCAGGCGGAAGGGCACTGCCGGGCGCGCCCATCGTGACGTTTCCCGCGCGGGCGTGTCATGGTGCTGTTACATCACTGAACCAACTTTCCCCCACCAGGTGGGGGAAAGTTGGTTCAGGAGCGGACGAGGGGGCGGTAGGTGATGCGCTTGGGCTGCATCGCGGCCTCGCCGAGGGTGGCCTTGCGGTGTGCCTCGTACTGGTCGAAGTTGCCCTCGAACCACGTGACCTGGCTGTCGCCCTCGAAGGCCAGGATGTGGGTGGCGATGCGGTCCAGGAAGAAGCGGTCGTGGCTCGTGATCACCGCGCACCCCGGGAAGTCCAGCAGCGCCGCCTCGAGCGCCCGCAGCGTGTCGACGTCGAGGTCGTTGGTGGGCTCGTCCAGCAGCAGCAGGTTGCAGCCCTGGCGCAGGAGCTTGGCCAGGTGCACGCGGTTGCGTTCACCGCCCGAGAGGTCCCCGACCTTCTTCTGCTGGTCGGCCCCGCGGAAGTTGAACTGCGACACGTAGGCACGCGAGTTGACCTCGCGGTCGCCGATGGTGAGCAGGTCGTGCCCGTCGGAGATCTCGTCCCACACGGTGCGGTCGCCCTGCAGCGCATCCCGGGACTGGTCGACGTATCCAAGGTCCACCGTCTCCCCGAGCCGCACCTCGCCCGCGTCCGGGGTCTCCTGCCCCACGACCAGCCGCATCAGCGTCGTCTTGCCGGCACCGTTCGGACCGATCACGCCGACGATCCCGCCCGGGGGCAGGGTGAAGGTCAGGTCCTCGAACAGCAGCTTGTCGTCGAAGCCCTTGCTGACCCCGTCGAACTCCACCACGCGGCCCCCGAGCCGGCGCGACAGCGGGATCGTCACCACCGCGTTGCGGCGCTGCTCGGCGCCCTCCTGGCCGGCGAGCTCCTCGTAGCGCTGGATGCGGGCCTTGCTCTTGGCATGCCGCGCCTTGGGTGACTGGCGGATCCACTCCAGCTCGCGCGCCAGCACCTTCTCCCGGGCCGTATCGGCGCGCTCCTCCTGTGCCAGCCGCTCGGCCTTGTGCTCGAGCCACGCCGAGTAGTTGCCGTGGAACGGCAGCGCCCGGCCGCGGTCGAGCTCGAGGATCCACTCGGCGACGTTGTCGAGGAAGTAGCGGTCATGGGTGATCGCCACCACCGTGCCGGGGTAGCGCGCCAGGTGCTGCTCGAGCCACTGCACCGACTCGGCGTCGAGGTGGTTGGTGGGCTCGTCCAGCAGCAGCAGGTCGGGCTGGCTCAGCAGCAGCCGGCACAGTGCCACGCGCCGCTTCTCGCCGCCGGAGAGGTTGGTGACCGACCAGTCGCCCGGCGGCACCCGCAGCGCGTTCATCGCGATGTCCAGGCGCGTGTCGATGTTCCAGCCGTCGAGCGCGTCGATCACCTGCTGCAGCTCGGCCTGCTCGCTGAGCAGCGCATCGAAGTCCGCCTCCGGGTCAGCCATCGCCTCGCTGACCTCGTTGAAGCGCTGCAGGGCATCCCGCACCTGGGCCAGGCCGTCCTCGACGTTCTCGCGCACGGTGCGGGACTCGTCCAGGTGCGGCTCCTGCTCGAGCAGCCCCACCGTCCTGCCCTCGGCCAGCCACGCGGTTCCCTGGTACTCGCTGTCGCGCCCGGCCATCAGCCGTAGCAGGCTCGACTTGCCGGCGCCGTTGATGCCGATCACCCCGATCTTCGCGCCCGGCAGGAAGGCCAATGTGACGTCCTTGAGGACCTCCCGGTTGGGCGGGTAGGTCTTGCTGACCTTCTGCATCGTGAAGATGAACTCGTCTGCCATGTGGCTGCTCCCGGTGGCGGGGTTTCCCTCGTGCGGGCGTGATCGTACCGCTCCATCCCGGGCATGGCCACCGCGCCGCGCCGCCAGGAACCGCACCGCAGCCATGCGCCACCGCGCCCGGGGGGGGGCACGCCGGGTGTCCTCGGTGGGCCGCTGCCCGTCGGAATCACGTCGAATCGCCGATGGGATGGGTTTCGGAACCCCGTCACTACGGGTACCGGCACCGTATCCGACCCATGTGGATATACTCGCCCAAGCGATGGTGCCAAGACCATCGCGAAGCTCTGTGACACTGGGTAAAGGGACGGGCGACCGTCACCCATAATCGTAGGAGTACGGATGACGACGGTATCGAGCCCCGGGCCGGCAGCGGGACCACCGCCTGCAGCCGCGGCTGCCCCGCCCGCAACGATGGGCGCCGGAGCAGCTCCCGTCGATCCCACACCACCGGCAGCTCCGGCGCTGGCACCGGACGCGGGTGTGGCCCAGGCGCTCAAGGGCGTCGACACCCTCCGCGTGGCGAACTTCAACGTCGAGAACCTCTTCGACACCGTCTCGAACCCCGACAAGCGCGACCCGGTCCTCACCCCCGAGGAGTACCAGTTCAAGCTCACCAAGCTGGCGCTCGCCCTGCGCGACTACGCCGACGGGGCACACCTGGTGGCGCTGCAGGAGGTCGAGAACGACACCGTCCTGCGCGACCTCGTGGCCCAGCCCGAGATCCGCGACCTCGGCTACGACTTCCGGATCATCGAGGGCAACGACATCCGCGGCATCAACGTCGCGATGCTCTACCGCAGCGAGTACGTGAAGGTCGACGGGGTCACCGCCCTCGACTCCCAGGCACCGGAGGGTGCGTGGTGGGCCCGTCGCGAGGGCAAGCTCCACGATCGCCCGC
>SKUG01000020.1 GCA_007122215.1 Thermoleophilia bacterium
CATGGTGGAGGTGCTGGAGCCTGGACCCGAGCGGATCGAGGCGCCGTGCCCGTTCCACGCCCGCTGCGGGGGCTGTGCCTGGCAGTCGCTGACCCCCTCCGGGCAGGCAGCAGCCAAGGAGCAGCACGTCCGGGAGCTGCTCGAGCGCATCGCCAGGATCGAGGATCCGCCGGTGCGCCCGATCGTGCCGGCCGGCACGATGACCGGCTACCGGAACAAGGTCGAGTACACGTTCACCGCGATGCCGGACGGCACCACCGGCGCCGGCTTCCACGAGTTCGGGCGCTGGGACTCGGTGGTGCCCGTCGATCCCTGCCTGATCGCCGACCCTGCCGGGATCCCCGCCCACCGCGTGACGCTCGAGTGGGCCAACCGCTTCGGCATCGGCCCCTACGACAAGGTCCTGACCGAGGCCCGCGCGCGTGCCCGTGCAACAGGTGGCGAGGTGGCTGCCCCGGAGGACGCGACGGTCGACCCGGCCCTCGTGGCTCCCGACGGGCCCCTGCGCAACCTCATCGTGCGGGTCGGTCGCCGGACCGGTGAGGTGATGGTCCACCTGGTGACCACCGGCGGCAAGGTCCCGCGCCTGGCCGAGCTGGCCGACGACCTGGTCGCAGAGGTCCCCGGGATCGTCTCGGTCCTGCACAGCGTCAACGACGAGGCCAACGATGGCAACCGCCCCGAGCCGCCGGTGGTCCTCTGGGGGCGCGACTGGTTCGAGGAGGAGGTCGCCGGGGTGCGCCTGCGGGTCCGTCCCGACAGCTTCCTGCAGCCCAACACGGAGATGGCCGAGGAGCTCTACCGCATCGCCATCGATGCAGCGCAGCTGAACCCGGACGACGTGGTCTGGGACATCTACTCGGGCATCGGCTCGATCTCCCTTGCCATGGCGCCCCACGTGCGGGAGGTCGTCGGCATCGAGGTCGTCGACGAGGCCGTCCTGTCGGCCACCGAGAACGCTGCCGCCAACGGGATCGACAACGTCCGCTTCATCGCCGGCAACGCGCGCCCGCAGCTGCGCTGGCTGCTCGAGGACGAGGCGGTCGAGGATCCGGACGTCGTGGTCGTGGACCCGCCCCGCAGCGGGCTCGTGCCGAAGGTGATCCTGCGGATCTGCCAGCCGCGGCCGCGCCGGATCGTCTACGTCTCCTGCAACCCGGCGACCTTCGCATCCGACCTCACGAGGTTTGCCGAGGCCGGCTACCGGCTGGTCGAGGCGACCCCCGTGGACCAGTTCCCGCACACGCCCCACGTCGAGCTCGTCGGGGTCCTCGAGCCTGCCTGATCAGTACGGGGGCTGCTGCCCGTACCACTCCCCGAGCTCCCGGAAGGCCTCCCAGAAGGAGCGCTTGTTGACCGGGGACTCCAGCGAGTCGTCGATGTCCGGGCAGACCAGCACCTCCAGGCCCTCCCGCCAGGCGTGCAGGCCCAGTACCGGCGGCAACGGTGCGGTGGCGGGATCGGCCACCGAGAGCAGGTTCAGCTGCTCGACGGCCTCCCCGCCCATCGCCACCACCACCCGCGGTGCCACGATGTCGAGCTCCCGTCGGAGCCAGTGCAGCTGTCGGTCCTCCCCGACCGACAGCCCAGGGCACTTGATGCAGTTGGTGCCATAGAGCTCGAGCGGATCGATGTTGAGCCGTCGGGCCGAGCGCAGGATCGCAGACCCCGCGCGCCCGAAGAAGGCCACGCCCTCGTCGCGCTCGGCCTGGCGGGGGCGATGCTTGAGCAGGAAGATGCTGGCCAGGGGATGCCCCGTTCCGAGCACCGGTCGCGTGATCGGCTCGCCCAGCGGTGCGTTGCGGCCCAGGCCGTGCGCGATGATCTCGTCGGCGAGCTCGTTGATGTCGGTGATCGCCCGGTCAAGGTACCGCTGGTAGACCTCGTCGAGGTCGGCTCGATGTGGGTGGAGGTAGGTCATCCGACGCAGTACGGTTTCCCTGCCGGACGGCCAAGTCCTGCCGCGGGAGGCATGCAAGCTGCCCTGGTGGGGAAGGAAGGGGCTACCCTGAGCGTTGTAGCCCCCGACGGATCCAGGAGCACCTGCATGTCAACCGATCCACTGCCAGAGGCCGGCTGGTACCCGGACCCGTGGGTCGACGGGAAGATCCGCTGGTGGAGCGGCAGCGCCTGGACACAGCACGTTGCCGACCATCCGGATCGGCCGGCCTCGGCCGGTGCCGTCGGGGCCGCTGGCCGAGCAGGCTCCGGAGGGATCGATGCCGCCGCGGTGGAGGCCGAGGTGTCGGGATACGCATCGGCTGCCGCCAGCGCCCCGGCGCGACTGGACCAGCGCGGCGAGCATCGCGTGCAGGTGGCGCTCGCCGCGGCCTGCCTGGCGATGGTCGCCTACCTCGGGCTGCTCGACCTGCTCGTTCGGCCGTCCGACAGCTCATGGCCGATCATCATCGCCGTCTTTGGGTGGCTGCCGGCGCTGCTGGCCCTCGGGCTCGCGTGGACGACCTGGGTCGAGTCGCCCCCCGGGCCGGTCCACTCCCTCGCGCGTGCGGTCGCGCTGGTTGCCCTGCCCCTCGTCGTGGTGGGGACGTTCACGGCCGTCATCGTGCCGATCGGGATGGTCACGGGACAGGTCCCCGCCATGGGGGTCGGGTTCGGTGTTGCCACGGTGCTCGTGGGGGTGGGGCTGATGCTCGTCGGCTGGCTGCTCGGGCGTCGAACGCGGCTCTCGGTGCCGGGGGAGCTGCCGCTGCAGCTGGCTGCCGGTGCCGCCTGTGCTGCCTGGCTGGGTGCGGCGACGTGGCTGGCGCTCGCTGCCTGAGGGGTCGGGCCCCTCGACGAGCCCTATCCGTCATCTCCGGGGGAGCTCCGGGCCTCGTCCCGCGGGCCGAGGGGAGTGCGGGTCTGCAGGAACTTCAGTGACTGGACGTAGGCGTAGCTCGTGGGACGGGTCTCGATGGTTCCCGATGCCAGGGCCAGCAGGAACTCCTCGGGGCCGTCGAAGGCGGGCATCCGGATGCTGGCCGAGGCCAGGCCCTGCAGGACGTGTGCATCGCTGCCGGCGCCCTCGAGCAGGCCGTGCCGCCGCGCGAACCGACGCGCGTCCCGGTTGTACTGCTCGAACGCCAGCCGGCCGTTGCAGACCTCCATCACGTCGAGTTCATCGACGGTGCGGCGCAGCGTCGATGCTGGCGGGATCGTGTGCAGGCGGTCGAAGGGATGGGGAACGTAGGTGATCCCGTCCTGTGCGTGGATCGCACTGATGGTGTCGTCCCAGGACATGCCGGGCTCGACCCGCTCGCGAAGGAAGAGGCCGATCAGCTCACCCTCGGCGGTCATCACCTCCTCGCCGATGATGACCTGGATGCCGTACTCGTCGGCAACCTCCTGGCATGCGAACGCCCCGGAGACCTCGTTGTGGTCGGTGACCGCGATCGTGGTCAGTCCGACCTCCCGCGCCGCGAGGACCAGCGCCTCGGGATCCACCGCGCAGTCGTAGCTGTGGGAGGTGTGCATGTGCAGGTCGGCGTGGCAGGTTGCCGGGCCGGCAATCCGGGCCGCAGGCCGGCGTCGGTCCCGCCGCTCAGCGGCCGCAGCGACCAGCTCCCGGACGAGGGCGCCGCGATGTCCGACATCGCCTTTCGGACTCTGGGGGAGCGGCTGGCCTGCAGCTGCGCGTGCGGCTGCGATCGTTGCGGTGGGGTCTGCACCGGGCTGCCAGTCGAGGAGGGTGCCACCGCCTGCGTGCACCTCGGCCCGGGCGCGCTCGGGGGCGGCCGCGCCCACGAGCACCGCACATCCGGGACGGGCAGCGAGCACGGCATCGAGCTGTTCCCGGTGGCGATGCTGCTCGGAGCGCACGCGGCCGCGCAGGCTGCGGGGGATGCCGGTGGGGCGGCGGGCCCGGTGCCAGCGGGAGACGAGCAGGACGTGCAGGTCCGGGGTCGATGCGCAGGCAGCGAGCAGCTGGCGCAGCGCCCGTTCGTCACCGGCAGTGCGCAGGACCACGAGGAGGGGCGCGGCCACGGGCCAGGGGTTGGGCCAGGAGGGTGTCGGGGCGCGCAGCGGCGCCACGGCCGGGGCAACACGCGGTGCCTCTGCCGGATGCGCAGCCACGAGCTCGGCTGCGACCTGGTCGTCATCTGCGAGCATCGCGTCGACGTAGTCGAACGTGCGCGCTGCCCGGCGACCCTCCGGCAGGGGCAGGGCCCTGCCGTCGCTCATCGTTGCTCCGACCACGGTGGTGGTTGCAAGCCGTGCGGCGGTTGCTGCGATCCCCGGGGCCAGGGGGTCGATGCAGTAGGTCCCCGGAGCGTTGGCCAGCTCGAGCAGCTGGCGGATCCGGGCTCGGCGGGCTGCCGGAAGGTCGGGAAGTCGACCGCCGATGCCGAAGACCGGCAGCGGGGACCCTCCATAGGCCGTCGACCGGAAGGCCTGGTGTGCGAGCACCTCGGCAGGGGTGCTCCCGGCTGCCCGGGCGCGGACGGCCCGGCGCGTCGCGCGCAGCAGGCCGCTGGTGCTGGAGGGAGCAACGACGTAGGGCGACCAGCCGGCATCGACCAGGTCGGCTGCGACCTCGCGGACGTGGTCGTTGGCCGGGTGTGGGGACCCCCACGGGTACGGCGTGATGATGGGAATGCGCTGGCCGTCGCCGTTCACGGGGCCAGTCTAGCGCCTCCGGCGAATTCCGCCGGTGTCCAGCCGGCGCGGCTTCAGGGGGTGTCGGGGCTGGCAGCCAGCAGCTGTCGCCGGACGTGCAGGACGCGCTGCAGCACCGTGAGCGAGGCGGACAGCGCCACCACGTAGATGGCCCAGGCCAGCGCGGGCTCCCACCATGTCGCGACGAACATGCCGAGCCCGATCAGCAGCACCCGCTCGACGCGTGAGGCAAGCCCGACCGCGGCGCCGGCACCGGCTGCTTCCGCGCGCGCACGTGTATAGCTCACGAGGTAGGAGCTCGCCAGGGCCACGAAGCAGGCCGCCAGGGCCAGGGTGTTGCCCTGCGCGGCAAACAGCAGGCCGAGCCCGGTGAGGACCAGTCCCTCGCTGACGCGGTCCATGGTCGAGTCGAGGAAGCCGCCCCAGGCGGTGACGCGGTCCTGGAGCTTGGCGATGGCTCCGTCCACGGCATCCAGGGCGCTTCCGGCCACGAAGACCAGGGACGCAGCCAGGTAGGACTCCTGCACGACGAGCACGGCGGCAACGCCGTTGAGGGCGGTTCCGCTGAGCGTGACGAGGTTCGGGGAGAGCCAGCGGTCTGCGCCGATGGCAGCGAGCACCCGGCGAACCAGCGCGCGGCCCCGGTCCGAGTACCAGGTGCGGAATCGATTCTCATCCTCCATGCCCGGCATCCTAGATGGGGGGCCCCTGACATCCCCATTCCCATGCGGATCCGGAAGATCTTCAGGGAACCATAGGCAACCTTGATGTTTTTTCGGGGTTGCAGACCGTGGGGAGGGTCTCTATAGTGCGCCAACCTCATGTATGTGTGGCTACGACGGAAGCCGTCGCGCCAACGGATGTGGCCGGGCATCGCCCTGGCAGCTTCCCTGGCAGTGATGGCATCGACCGCGGTGGCATCCCCGATCAAGCAGACGATGGGTGATGTTGCGTCGCTGGTCCAGGAGCAGGCCGACCTGCGCGCCGAGCGCGAGCAGCTCGCGCGGGACGGCGCGAGGCTCGAGGCCGAGCTCGCCGAGTTGCGGGACGAGCACCGGTCCCGGCTCGTCGAGGTGCAGGAGCGGCTCGTGGCGCTGTACACCAAGGGGCACTCCTCCGCGGTCGCCTCCCTGGTTGTCGACACGCTGGCCGGCGAGGGCGACCTCACGGGCATGGCCGTGGTGATGTCCCACCTCGAGCGCCATGAGCGCACCCAGCTCGAGGACCTCGCCGAGGTGGTCGAGCGGATGTCCGAGGTCGAGGACGAGATTGCCAGGGGTCTCGAGCGAGTGGGCGAGCTCGAGGACGAGTGGCAGGACGTGGGTACCCAGCTGCGCGAGGCGCGGGCCGAGCTGGCGCGCATGCGGGTCGAGGCAGCCGAGCGCGCAGCCGCGGCGCGGGCGAAGGCCGAGCGGTTTGCCCAGCAGCAGGCGGCAGCCCTGCCCGTCCAGCCATCCATCACTCCGGAGGCGGTGGAGCGCGCCACGGCCGAGCAGCTCGAGGAGCCGCTGGGCGACGAGGGCGATGCCGGGGCAGCCGAGTCGGCTTCAGCGGGTCCTGCCGGGTACACCGAGGTGGGCGTCGCCTCGTGGTATGGCAGGGGCGATGGCTTTGCCGGCCAGATGACTGCAAGCGGCGAGATCTTCGATCCGACTGCGATGACCGCAGCCCATCCGCACCTGCCGTTCGGGACGATGGTCACCGTGACCGGGCCGGGCGGGTCGGTGGTGGTTCGGATCAACGATCGCGGCCCCTTCGTGGGCGGCCGGATCATCGACCTCTCCTGGGCGGCCGGGCGGGCGATCGGCCTGACGAGCCCGGTCGAGGTCACGCTCACCGTCAACGGGTAGGGCTCCGGCGGCGTCGGGGCGAGGCCATCCTGCGGCAAAAAAATCGGGGCGGAGCGACCTCCCCCGATGTCGCTCCGCCCCTCTATCCATGTGGGCCCTGCGGGCTCGGTAATCCGGTACTACGCACCCCACGCACGTGTTCGGTGGCCTCGCAGAGCTGCTGCTCCTATGTGGTCGTCCCTCCGTGAACGAGGGCAGCTGACAGGTCGTGCCGTGCAAGCCAGCCGGCGTTGATCTGTCATGTAACTGACGGTAAACCGGACTCGCACATCTGGCAAGGGGGTGGTGGGAAAACTTTTCGGGGCCCTGTTCGACAGGCGAACGATCCCCTGCTATATTGAGCGTTAGTCACTCAGGTTCGTGGCGCCGTCCGCGTTCAGGATGTGCGTCAGCAAGACTCAAGGCAGCGGCCTGGGAGCCGCGCAGAGGAGGAGTACAGGACATGGGCAAGGTTATCGGAATCGACCTCGGCACGACCAACTCGTGCATGGCCGTGCTGGAGGGCACCGAGCCGACGGTGATCCCCAACGCCGAGGGAGCCCGCACGACGCCATCGGTGGTGGCGTTCTCGAAGTCGGGTGAGGAGCTCGTGGGGCCTGCTGCCAAGCGCCAGGCCGTCACCAATCCTGGGCGCACGATCTTCTCGGTCAAGCGCTTCATGGGCCGCAAGGCCGACGAGGTCGGCGAGGAGCAGAAGATCGTGCCCTACGAGGTCGGCAAGGGCCGCAACGGGGACGTCGTGATCAAGGTCGGCGACGACGAGCTCAACC
>SKUG01000143.1 GCA_007122215.1 Thermoleophilia bacterium
AGCCGGGGGCGCGGGGCCACGCCACGCAGGACGGTGCCGCCGGCCGCCTCGATCCGCACCCGTATCCGGACGGGGATGCCGGGGGCGATCACGGGCCTCCAGCCCAGCGTGCCGCCGTCGGAGGACGTCGTCGGGGTGGGCTGCGTTGCGACGGTGGCCACGGGCTCGGCGGCCACCAGCTGCCCGATGGGGTGCATCCCCTCCCCGGCGGCTGCAGCGGTGGCTGCCATCGGCTTCCAGCTGGACGGCTGGCCCGCGGCTGCAACCGCGGGCTGCCTGCCCGCCCCCGTGGAGATGCCGAGCGCGCGGACGTGCTCGAGCTTCACGGCGAAGGTGTCAGCGCCATCTGCAGCCAGCCGCAGCTGCACCGGGGCCTCCAGCGGGTCCCGGGCGCCGGCAGGCAGCGCCAGCGTGACCGTCAGCTGCAGCCCGTGGGGGTCCAGCGAGAGCCGGCGCACGACCTCGACGGCCCGCCCCGCAACGCTCGCCTGCTGCTCGATCGTGCAGCCGTCGGGCGCGTCCAGCCGCCGGGCCGTGGCCGGCAGTTCCCCGCCGATCGTGAGGACCATGCCCGACAGGCAGCGGGTGTCGTCGAACAGCAGCCCCTGCCCGGGCCCGGCGATGTCCCCCTCGCGTGATGCCAGCAGGACCTGCCCGCCGGCGACGAGCTGGATGGGGGCCGCTGCAGGCAGGGGAGGTGGCGGGGCGGGCATGGTCCCCATTACAGCAGGTCTGCAGCGCTGCGGGATGTCGGCACACACCGGTCACTACCTGCCTGCCCGGCGTGTCGGCAGCGCCCGCTACACTCGCTCCGATGCCGGCCACCGCACCCACCGACGCTGTCACCGATCCGCTTGCCGGCCTCAACGACTCCCAGCGCGCAGCTGCCACGACCCTGTCGGGCCCGGTCTGCATCCTCGCCGGGGCGGGCACCGGCAAGACGACCACCGTCACCGCCCGCATCGCCTGGCAGGTCCTCAGCGGCGCCCACGACCCGCGGGAGGTCCTCGCGGTGACCTTCACCCGCAAGGCCGCCGGGGAGCTGCGCGAGCGGCTGGCCCGCCACGGGGTGCGTGGCGTGGAGGCCCGCACCTTCCACGCAGCTGCCGGCTGGATGCTGCGCTTCCTGTGGGCCGAGTACACCGGGCGCGACCTGCCGATGCTCGCGCCGAGCAAGTACCCGCTCGTGGCACCGCTCGTGCGGCGGCTGCCGGGCCACTACCGCTACCGTCCCTCCCGTGACGTCGTCTCGGCGATCGAGTGGGGCAGCAACCGCATGGTGCCCCCCGCCGAGCTCTGTGACCGGCTCGAGGCCGCGGGGATCGAGCCGCCGCTGCCGGCAGACCTCATGGCCCGGGTCGCGGAGGGCTACGCCCAGGCCAAGGAGCAGGCCGGATGCATCGACTACGAGGACATGCTCGTGATGTGTGCCGACCTGCTCGAGCAGCACGACCACGCGCGCCAGCGGATCCAGGGGCGATTTCGCACCTTCACCGTGGACGAGTACCAGGACGTCAACCCGCTCCAGCAGCGCCTGCTCGATGCCTGGCTCGGTGACCGTGACGACATCTGCGTCGTCGGTGACGACCACCAGACCATCTACTCCTTCACCGGCGCCCGCGCCTCCTACCTGACCGGCTTTGCGCAGCGGTTCCCGCACGCGACCACGGTCACGCTCACCACCAACTACCGCTCCACGGGCGCGGTGCTCGGGCTGGCCAACGACCTGGCCCGGCGCCTGCAGGGCACCGACAAGCGGCTCGAGCCCACTGCCCCGGGGGGGCCGGAGCCCCAGGTCCATCCCTGCCAGGGCAGCGACGACGAGGCGCGTCGGATCGCCCGGCGCTGCGTGGAGCTGCACGCCGAGGGCGTGCCTGCCGCCGAGATGGCGGTGCTCTACCGGACCAACGACCAGTCCACCGGCTACGAGCAGGCACTCGTCCGTGCCGGGCTGCCCGTGCACGTGCGCGGCAAGGGCCTGCTCGAGCGGGATGCATTCCAGCAGCTGTCGCGGATGGTGCGACAGGGCAGCGCCGGCCATGGCGGGCTGGGGGAGGCCGTCGAGGCGGCTGCCACGCGCCTGGGCTGGGAGCCCGACGGTGACGGCTCGGGCGGCCAGGACGAGCAGGTCCGCCAGCGGGACCTCGCCACGCTCGTTGCCGCCGCCGGCGAGCTTGCCGGGCAGGACCCGATCGCCGATGCGGCGACCTTCCTCGCGGCGATGCAGGAGCGCTTCGGGCATGCCGATGACCACTCTGGCGTGCAGCTGATGAGCATCCACGCTGCCAAGGGGCTCGAGTACGACGCGGTCTTCCTGCCGGCGCTCAACGAGGGCGTGCTGCCCCATGCCCGGGGTCGCCAGCGTGCGCCGGTGGAGGAGGAGAAGCGCCTGCTGTTCGTGGGCATCACGCGGGCCCGGCGGCACCTCTGGCTGTCGTGGGACGACACGGCGCGCAAGGGACCATCGAGCTTCCTCGTCGAGCTCGGGCTCGTGCGGGCACCCAGCGCACGGGAGCGCAGCCGCGCCAGCCGCACGCGAACGGATCCCACCGAGGGAATGTCGCCGGCCGATGCGCAGCTGTTCGAGGACCTGCGCCGCTGGCGCAGCGTCGCCGCCGACGACCAGCCTGCCTACGTGGTCTTCAGCAACCGTACGCTCGCCGAGATCGCCACCCGGCGCCCGGCCTCATCGGACGAGCTGCTGTCCTGCAGCGGGGTCGGCCAGGAGAAGCTCGCGCGCTACGGTGCCGACGTCCTCGCCACGGTGCGTGCCGCCAGCTCATAGCTGCCGTGCTGCTGCAGCTGGTCGAGCCGCAGCAGGACACCATCGAGGAACCTTCGCTCCTGCAGCATGCCCAGCGCCGGGCCCAGCGTGTCGCGGCGGTCCGCAGCGGCCCGGCGCAGCGCCCGGTGGGCGCGGCGGATGCCCCGTCGGTCAGCAGCGCGCAGCACCTCCACGGTTGCAGGGTCGAGCACGACCCGACCACCGTCGCTAGCCTCGTGCAGCCATGGCTTCAGCCGTGGTGCCAGCACGCTGCCACCGGCGCGCTCGCCGAAGCCGATGTTGCCATGGTCGATCAGCACCACCTGCCCGCGGACGGCATCGACGATGCCGTTCGCGCCGTTGCGGTCCGGGTTGGCCAGCAGGTAGTCGAACGCGCCGGCCAGCTCGCGATCCACCCGTGCGCGTGCCGCCACCTCGAGGGGATCCATGTCCGGCACGCGCACCTCCCAGCCACGACGCAGCGCCGTCTCGAGCGCTGCCGGGGAGCTGATCTGCGCATCGAGGAACGTGTGCCCGTCGATGAAGGGCATCGCCACGCTGCCGTCTGCCCGGGGAGCAACCGGCACGGCCAGGTGGTCGACCCCCACCGAGCGGGCGATGCCCCAGGCAAACCGTTCCTGTGCGGGCTGCGCGAAGACCGGCTTGATCACCGCGTCGACCGCTCCGGAGCCATCGGCCAGCAGCACGCGGGGCAGCGGGCCGTTCATGCCGGCTCCTGCCAGCGTGGTCCGCGGGCCAGCCTCCTGGCCGCGGGCCAGCAGTCGCTCCAGCCCGTCCAGCGCGTCCGGGCGTGGCCGCCGGGCCAGCAGCCTGGAGCCCTCGAGCACGTCGATCGCCTGCATGCCATCGGGCAGGGGCGGTGCCACGGCCGTGATCCGGGGGATCCCCCGGGGCGCAGCCTCGACCCACGGCACCTTGCCCGCGTGTGCGGCAGCGCCCGCGAGCGCAGGAAAGCCCATCAGTCCACCAGGTCCCATCCCCGGTGTATCGTGGCGGTGGCAGGCGTCGGTTCCACGGCCGCAGGCGCACCTCGCGCGGCGTTCGGGGCGCCGACCCGTGAGGATGGGTGGCAACCCACCAGGAGGTGGACGGCATGGTTCGGCATACACAGGACGAGTACCTGCGGGCGATCTGGAAGCTCTCCTTCCCGCTGGGGGAGTTCATGGCCGCGCGCCCCGGCCCGAAGCCGACCGCCCCTGCACGCATCGCGGAGCTGCTCGACGTCTCCCGCGCCTCGGTCGGCGAGATGCTCGGGCGGCTCGAGCAGGCCGGCCTGGTCAGCCGCGGCGAGCGCAAGGAGGCGCTGCTCACCCCTGCCGGACGGATCCAGGCGATGAGCGCCGTGCGCCGCCACCGCATCGCCGAGTCGTTCGTGGTCGACATGCTCGGCTACGACGCTGCCTACGCGCACGATCGTGCCAGCCGGATGGCAGAGGCCCTCGACGACGATGCGATCGAGCGGCTCTTCCAGCGCCTGGGGGCCCCGGAGCGCTGCCCACACGGATTCCCCACCGATCCAGACCACGAGCTGCGCGAGAACCCGACCCTCGTGCCGGCGGCCGATGCTGCCGAGGACGAGGCGCTCGTCCTGGTCCGGGTCGATGCGCGGGCCTGCGAGCTGCGCGAGCGGCTCGAGCGGGCGTCGATCACGCTCCAGGACCCGGTGCGCGTCACCTGCGAGGGGGACGTCCACCAGCTGTCCGGGCCGTCGGGCCAGCGCATCGATCTCGCACCTGCCGACCTCGAGCAGCTGGCAGTCCGTCGCGAGGGCGTGCCGGCGGTACCTGCCGAGGCCGCCTGCTGGGCGAGCACGGTGGCAGCTGGCGAAGCCCGGGATGATGCCTGAGCGCCAGCGCGCGTGCAGCCCTGGCTGACAGGTCGTTGACGGGCGCCCACCTCGCGACGCATGCTGGAGGCACCACTCCCTTCAGGACCCTCGGATGACGACCCCCACCAGCAATCGCCCGGGCCGGGCGCAGCCCCGCCGCAGCCGACGATGCGCCCGGCCATGGCTCGCGGCCCCGACGATCATTGCCATGGCCCTGCTGCTGGTCCCTGCGGCAGGGGCAGCACCGACAGCCGCAGGCGCCCCGTCCCTGCCCGAGGCTGCCAGCTCGGTCGCTGCCAGCGACCAGCCGCCGTCGCAGGAGACGGTGGCCGACATCGCGGTGGAGTTCGCTCCGGACGCGACCCGGGCAACCATCAGCTCCACCGCAGGACGGCTCCGCTACGCGCTGGTCGACTGCGATGGCGTCGAGCACCCTGCCCGCGAGGTGTCGGGGCCGGGTGGTGCCGGCCCCGTGGACATCGGTCCCTACCCCGCAGGCATCGCAACGCTCAGCGTGACCTCGCAGGGAACCACCCGGACCGAGGGCCGTCCCTGTCGTGGCGAGCGCGGTACTCGGGCGACGGATGCGGTGCCCGCCGGCAGCCTCCCCTTCACCGGGGGCGACCTCTGGGTGGCAGCCGGCCTGGGCATCCTGCTGGTTGCCACCGGGATGGGGCTGATCTTCTGGGGGCGACCATCGCGGGCGCCTCGGGCGGGGGCATCGACGGATCCGAGCTGACCGGGCTCCACGCCTCACTGCCGTTCCGGGCCGTGGGGGAACCTGCTCCCATTGGTGGGGACGACCGGATCGGCCGCCCCCACCGAGGGGGAGAACGACGGCCCGCTGCATCGGCGTCCTTGCCGTCACCGTTGGTTGCCGCCCGCGGTGGCTGAAGTCCATCCAGCTGTCTGCAGCGAGGTGCCCACAGGGTGGGCCCCGTCGTAACCTGGTCTCGTCCCGGGGAGGGGGGAACTCTGGGCCAGGTGCGGACAGTCTGTCAGCGCCCGCTGCCACGGGCAACGCCACCGCCGCCCAGCGGCCGGACCATGCCACGCCGCTGGCCCAGGTGGGCTCGCGGCCGCCCGTGGAGGTAACCTGACAGGGGATGGACCAGGCCTCCGACAGCACCGATCACGGCGGGCTCCTGCCCGGCGGCCTGGACTCGATCGAGCAGGTCGAGGTGCTGGTTCCCGGCGGGATCGCAGGCGCGACGTGGGCCGCGCCTGCCGTGCGGGTGCTGGCCGAGACCTTCCGCCACGCCCGGGTGGTCGTCCATGGTGACGATGCCGCTCGCGAGCTGATCGGCTCCACCAGCTTCGCCGGCATCTCGGACGGCAGCCTGCGCGCCGGTCGTGCCGACCTCGTCGTGGACCTGAGGCCACCGCCCGGTGCGTCGGCGGTGCAGGGCCTGTTTCCGCCGATTCCCGGCCTGCCGCCAGACCTGGCCAGCCTCGCCGGGCAGGGGCGTGAGGTGGCAGCGTTCCGGGCCCCGGGCCAGCCACGCGGATTCCGCATCCACCCGACCTGGGACCCCCACGTGCCTGCTGCCCGCAACATGCTGCGCCTTGCCTGGCTGTGCGGGCCCGGCGAGCACCGTCGTCCCGATCCGGGGTTCCTCTCGGCGCCACTGGCTGCCCGCCAGCTGGCTGCCTCCCTGCTGGCACGGCTCGACCGGCCACCGGCCATCCTGCATCCCTGGGGCTCGCTGGCCGGTCCCGGGCTGGGCGAGGACCTCGCCTGCCTGCTCGTGGAGCACCTCGACGCGGCCGGTCTCGCCCCGGTGCTGGTCGGTGCCGGGCATGACCGGAGCGCTGCTGCCAGGCTGGTGGAGCACGTCACCGAGCCCGTGCTCGACCTGACGGGCGCCACGGACCCGGCCGTGCTGCTGGCGGTCTTCGAGCGGGCGGCGATGGGAGTCTGCTCGTGGTCCGGCCCTGCCGTGCTGGCCACTGCGATCGGCCTGCCGGCAGCCATCGTTGGGGACGTCCCGGCACCGGAGCGTGGGGCAGGCCGGGCGCGCACGCGCTGGATCGAGGTGGCCGGCAGCGACGCGCCCGACGGGCTCCCCCGACACCATGCGGAATCCCTCCTCGGTGACGTCACGATCCGGGCGCACCGCGTCATGCGGTCCGCACGACGCCTCTAGGGCGGTGGCGCGACCTGGTCGTGCCACCGCCCCGAAGCGTTGCGTCCTGGTGTCACGCCGGGGCTGGGCTGCCCGGGGTGACCGTCGTCGCCGCTCGACCGGCAGGGGGCGTGGCACCTGGCCATCGTCCTGCCGGTGGACCGGCTCCCGCGGCACACGCCGTCTGGCGTGTCCCGTGGGGTCCTCTGCTGGCGTGCTGCCACCGACCGCTAGGCGGCTGGGGGCATCTCCTCGGCCTGGGCCTCGGCTGCCAGCTGTCGTGCGGCTGCCTCTGCCTGGGCCTGTGCGGCGCTGGCAGCCTCGTGTGCTGCGATCGCGTCGGCCAGCGCTGGCTGGCCGGCCGGGGGGCCGCCCGCATCTGCGGGCAGGTCCTCCTGCCGTGCCTCGGGCTGCGGATCCCCCGCCAGGGCGGGATTGCCGTCAGGACCTTCGGCTGACTCGATCGTCTCTTCGGGTGAG
>SKUG01000040.1 GCA_007122215.1 Thermoleophilia bacterium
CTCGGCAGCCAGGTCGAGGTCCTCGGTGACCGGCTCCGCGACGACGTGCGCACGAGCGTCACGCCCGTGCGCGAGGACATCGAGCAGGCAGTCAGCGACCTGCGCTCATCGGTCTCGCGGCTGGGCACGTCGCTGGATTCCGGAATCGGCCGCGTCGAGCGGGAGATGCGTGACGAGCACGGCCGGCTCGAGGGAGCCGTGCAGGACACGATCGGCCGCGTCGAGCGAGGCCTGCGCGAGCAGGTTGAGCGCCTCGAGGACGTCGTGCGCGTCGAGCTGGAGCGCATCGACGAGTCGATGCGGGAGGACATGCAGCAGCCGACCGCGCTCGTGCGCGAGCTGCGTGACGAGCTGCCTCGCCAGATCAACCGCCTCGAGGACATGATCCGCGAGTCGGCACCGGATGAGCAGCTGCGCACGGTCTCGGACCTGCTCGAGCGCCAGCAGGACCTCGTCGACTCGCTGCAGTCGCGGATCGACATGCAGCGCGAGGAGCTCGAGCGGCACCGCCAGGTCGTGGGAGCCGAGATGCGCACCGCCGTGCGTGACGAGCTCGCGCCGGCACGCCGCGAGCTCGGGCGCCTGTCCCAGCTCGACCTCGGCCAGACCCTCGGTGACATGGCTGCCGCGAGCATCGCAACGCTCGAGCGGCTCGGCGAGCTCTCCGAGAGCTCCTCGCGGGACCGCCTCCAGCGCGTGCAGGACCTCGAGCAGCTGCTCGAGACCATGAGCGAGGGCTGGGGCGGGCTCTACGACTCCATGGAGACCGTCGCGTCCCGCGTGAGCGCGCTCGACGATCGCGTCGATGCCTTCGAGCGCACGGTGGAGTCGATGGGACGCCTCGAGCGCCAGCTGGCGCAGGCCATCGAGACGATGGAGCACCAGTTCGAGCACAACATGGGGCGGATCGGCACCCACCTCGAGTCCCTCCAGCCGGCGCCGGTCATCGTCACGGTGGACCATCCCCAGGCAACCGTCGAGAACGTGACGCGCAGCGGATTCCAGACCGGGAAGGAATAGCTTCCCGGTCGTCGTATCTATCCGGTACCCAACCGGATACCCAGAACACCCAGTCCGCGGTGCAGCTCACCACCTGCACCGCGGCACCACACCCGGCGCCCAGCCAGCCTCCACCCGGCTGTAGCGGTGCCACCCTCGGGGCTGGCAGCCCACCCGCTGCCAGCCCCGTGTGTGTCTGGCGCCCGGGAATCCCGGGCCCCGGTCACTGTGCCTGGCTGCGGACGGTGTCGGTGAGCTTCTTCGACATCGCCGATGCCAGCCGATCGCCGTGGCCTGCCAGCCCGCCACCGACGGCAGCGAGCAGGACAGCGACCGCGACCGCCAGCCCGACGTACTCCACCGTCGCCTGGCCGAGCTCATTCCGGAGCCTGCTGAGCCGCTGGCGATGGCTGCGTGTGATGGGTGCCTGCATGGTGCTTCCTCCTGCGTGGTGCGTGCATGGGTGCGGCCACCTCGCCTACGAGGCCGCAAGCCGGCTCGTCGGAGGGTGACCGTCGCAGGCAACGCTACGGACAGCCGCGTCACGCAGGGCATCGGGGATGTGCCCGGTGTGTGTCAGCCCGCAGGTGTGCCCGTGGCACCTGCTGCAGCCGGCGGTGCAGGCACGGCCGCCATGACGTCCCAGAGCTCCGGCTCGCTGGCGGCCGTCAGCGGCAGCTCGCCATGCTCGCCGAAGCCCAGCCAGTAGGCATCGGCCCAGCGGCTCCAGCGGTCGTCACCGGTGGCTCGGGCCATGTCATGCAGCAGCGCAACCTGCGCGATGTCGGCCAGCGCGCGGGCACAGGTCTTGGCCTGCCACTGCGCCTCCTCGGGGCCTGCCTCGGCGATGCCCGCAAGCAGCGCATCGAGGCGGGCTGCAGCGCGCGCGGCAGCCTCCGACCCGGCACTGGCCAGCATCTGGCCTACCTCCTGCACGAAGCCCTCGTGCGCAGCCGAGCGTCCCATCGACTCGAGCAGGTCCAGGGACTGGACGTTGGCCGGGCCCTCCCAGATCGCGGTCACCTGCGCCTCGCGGTTCAGGCGCGCGATCGCGAAGTCGTCCACGAACCCGATCCCACCGAAGACCTCCATCGCATCCCGCGTGCCCTCGACGGCATGCTCGGCGGTGCGCAGCTTCGCCAGGTGCGACCAGAACCGCGCGAGCTGGTAGTCCTGCCCGAACGGCGGCCGATCATCCCGCGCATGCTCGTAGGCCGCCGCGGCCCGGAAGGTGAGCACGAGCGAGCCCGCGCTGCGCAGCGCGAGCCCGAGCAGGTCCCGGCGCATCAGGGGCTGGTCGACCAGGCGCTGCCCGAAGATCGTGCGGTCGCGCGCCCGCAGGCAGGCCTCGACCTGTGCCGCACGCAGCAGCGCACACGCCCCGGCAGCGTTCGCGAGCCGCGAGATCGTGAGGTTCTCCAGCGTCTGGTAGATCCCCTGTGCAGCATCACCGACCAGGCAGGCATCGCTGCCCTCGAGCGCCACCTCGCCGCTGGGCACCGCCCGCGTGGCGGGCTTGTCCTTGAGCCGTCGCACGCGCCAGTTGAGCGTGCCGTCCGGGCGGCTGCGCTCGACCAGGAAGAGCGCCGTCCCCCGCGCCCCGGGCGCTGCATCCGGCGGGCGCGCGGTGACGATCGCAACGTCGCACAGCCCGGCTCCCGAGCAGAAGTACTTCTCACCGCTCAGCTGCCATCGATCCCCGACCTGCTCGGCGATGGTGGTGCTCGCCCCGAGGTCGGTGCCGCCCTGGACCTCGGTCATCCACGTCGCCCCCCATGCCCCGCCGCTCGCGAGCGGCTCCATCCATCGGGCGGCATGCTCGGGCGCGTACTTGTCGATGGCCTGTGCGACCTGCGCGGTGATGCAGAGGATGCAGGTGATGCCCGCATCGGGCACGAGGCTGATCCCCGCCAGCCACTGGCTCCAGCTGCCACCGCCGAAGGGCCAGGCGCCGATCGGGGCCAGCTCGCCCAGGAGCTCCTCGAGCGCGGGACTGATCCGCACCCGCTCGAGCCGCTCGCCGCGCACGTCGACCGGCACGAGCTGCGGGGCGGCATCCCGGTCGACGTGCCAGGCCACGTCGAGCACCCGCGTCGATGCCAGCCGCGCCACGGCCCCGATGTCATCCGAGCGCTCCCGCCACTCGGGAGCCCAGCGGTCGAGCACGGGCTCGAGCAGTGCCCCGGTCTGGAGGAGGTCGTGTCCGTACGAGTAGCCCTGGTGTTCCATGTACGAGGGCTACCCGGCCCCTGCACCCCGCAACCCACTCCCAACTTTCCCCCACCCCCTGGGGGAAAGTCGCAGCAGTGATGTGTCACCGTCGCAACGGCCGCGCCCTACACCCGACTTTCCGCCAGGGGGTGGGGGAAAGTTGCCGCAGGGGCGTGACCGGATTGTGACCTCGGGGCACCAGGCGCTCGGGCAGCGTCCCGCGCGCATCCAAACACTCGACCACTGCTTGAGGAATTGCTACGGAACTGCATCGGTTTACGGCCAATGTCGTGACGTCGGAAACCGGCCACGGGCCGTCCGGATAGGCAACGGCGCCGATTCCTGCGTCGATCCTGGTCGCTCCAGCAGGTCCCGCAACCGTCCCTTGAGGCTTTTCGGCGGGCTTGCGGCCATGCAACTCCAGCGGGCACGCTGGACGACCACTGGTCATCCGGCCCGGCCCGACACCGGCCGTGACCGACAGGCCAGGCACTCAGCAGCGACCATGACGACCCCGAGGGGATGAGCCCATGCCACAGACCCATGCACCCGATCCACATGCCCCATGGGCCGACGATGCCGCCAGCAACCCCGATGCTCCCGGCGTGCTCGTGATCGAGGACGACGACACCATCGCCGGGTTCCTCGCCGACAACCTCGCCTGTGACGGCCACACCGTGCACCGGGCCGGCACCCTCGACGCCGGCTGGGCACGGCTCCGGGCCCACCAGCCAGACCTCGTGCTGCTCGACCTCACCCTGCCCGACGGCTCCGGGCTCGACCTGCTCCAGCGGGTACGCCAGGCCGACCGGGCCGGCGACATGGTCGACCCCGACGTGCCCGTGGTGATGCTCACCGCCCGCGGCGACGACCTCGACCGCGTCCGGGGCTTCGAGCGCGGCGTCGACGACTACGTCGTCAAGCCCTTCCACTATCCCGAGTTGCTGCTGCGGATGCAGGCGGTGTTGCGGCGTGCTGCGCGGTCTCCGCAGCGGGACGTGATCGCCGCTGCGGGGCTGCGGATCAATCGACTCTCGCGTGAGGTGACGGTGAATGGGCATCCGGTGGAGCTTGCCAACAAGGAGTATGAGCTGCTGGTGAAGCTGGCGTCCGAGCCGCGGCGGGTGTTTGCGAAGGACCTGCTGCTGGAGGAGGTGTGGGGGTATCGGTCGCACGGCACGACCCGGACGCTGGACTCGCATGCGAGCCGGTTGCGTCGCAAGCTGCGGCCGCATGCCGGAGGTCGTGAGTACATCGACAACGTGTGGGGCGTGGGGTACCGGCTCGCTGCAGGAGAGCCGGTGGAGGCTGCTGCCCGGTGACGGCGCGGCTGGCATCGGTCCCGCTGGGGGTCCTGGTGATGCTGAGCGTGCTGGGCAGCGGCGTGCTCGCTGCGTGCTGGGGGATGATGCTGGTTGCCCAGGCGGCCAGTGGGGATCGTGCCCGGCTGCTGGCAGTGGGCCTGCTCGGGATCGTGGTCCTGGCTGGGGTGATGGTTGCATCGTCGGTGCTGCTGCGGGCGGTGGTCGCGCATCGGGTGGGGTTGTTGCGCGCTGCGGCCTTGCAGATGGCATCCGGGCAGGGCGTGTCGGGTGTGCCTGAGGGGCCGCGGGATGAGCTGGGCGCGCTGGCTGGTGCCATCCGCGAGGCTGGGGTGCGGCTGGCGCGGGTGGAGGCTGAGCGGCACGAGTTCCTGGCGCGGGTGTCGCATGAGCTGCGAACGCCCCTGACGATCATCCGGCAGGCTGCCTTCACCGAGCTTCGGCGGGCATCGGCGGGGGTGGGGCGGGAGCGGCTCGTGCTGATCGACAGCGAGGCGGATCGTCTGGGCCGGCTGGTGGAGGACCTGATGCTTGCGTCGTCGCTTGCGGTGGGCGGGTTGCGGATCCGCCCGCGGCGCTGCGCGGTGGCAGACCTGCTCGAGGCTGTGTCGGTGCGGTTTGCCGGAGCTGCTGTCGAGGCGGGTGTCGCGCTGTCGGTGGTCGCGGCGTCCGGGGATGGGGTTGAGGTGGATGTGGATCCGGATCGCTGGGCGCAGCTGGTGGGCAACCTCGTGACCAACGCGATCCGCCACGCGCCTGCTGGCAGCGTGGTGCGAGTTGCGGCTTCGGCTTCGGCGGGGCAGGTGGCGGTTGATGTCGCCAACCGGGCCGAGAGGGTCGAGCCGGGGAGCCTTGCGCGGGCGTTCGAGCCGTTCATGCAGGGGGCTGCGAGCACCGGGAGCGTTGGGCTGGGGCTGCCGGTTGCGCGGCAGCTTGCACGCCTGCATGGTGGCGACCTGCGCCTGGAGGCTGCCGATGGCTGGGTGTCTGCAACGGTGCTCCTGCCATGCCACGTGCAGGCCCCCGCTGCGCGAGTGACGGCCGCAGCAGGTGCGCAGGACGGTGCGGTGCGAGGGGCCGCCCAGTGAGTGGTGTCGACCTTGCAGCCCCCGCCTGGGATGCTGGCATCGAGGTGTTTGTGGGATTGCAGGGAGGCTGCGGGACCACGCAGCTGGCGATCGCCCATGCCGCTGCGGTCGGGGCGGTGCTCGTCGATGCAGACCTCGAGCACGGCGATGTGGCCGAGCGGCTGCCCGGGCATGAGGCGGTGCCGCTGGCCACGCTCGCCGGACACCCAGACCCTGCCGCGGATGCACCAGCGGGCATCGACGGCCTCGCTGTGCCTCGGGGCTGGTTGGAGCAGCGCCTGCCCGGTGGCGTGCAGCAGCCTGGGAGTGGTGGGGTGGATGGTGATTCGCGGGTGCGGGTGGTGTCGTCGCCGTCGGATCCGTGTGAGGCGGAGCTGCTGGATTCGCGTGCGGTTGCTGCGGCGGTCGCCAGCCTTGGCGCGCGGGAGCGTTGTGTGGTGGATGCCGGCTCGCGGATCGATCCGACCCGCGCGCGGATCATCGGTCATGCGCAGCGGGTGGTGCTGGTGGCTGATGGGCGGCCGGCTCAGGTGCGCCTGGCCGGGCAGGTGGTGCGGCTGATCGGCGAGATCGCGCCTGCAGCGCAGGTGGTGCTTGCCACCCCGAGCCTGGACTCGGCGCGTGCGCGGAGGCTGCTGGCTGCCCGCATGGAGCTTGCAGCCTACGCCGCGCCCGACCAGCCGCCCCCACGGGTGGCTGGCCAGGAGGCGGTGCCGGTGTGGGCTGGTTGGCTGGAGGCGGTGCGGCTGTGGGCGCGCCGGGCGGGTGGGCATGCCTGATCCCGCGCTGACAGGTGCCAGCGCCAGCAGGGCAGCGGATGCCCTGGATGGTCGCGTAGGAGCGCTGGTTGCGGAGGTCACGAGGCAGCTGATGACACGCCTGGCCGGTGGTGTGGTCGGTGAGGTCGATGGTGATGGCACCGCTCGGGCGATCGCGGCGCGCGAGGCCGCGATGATCGTCGACGGTGCGGGTTTGGGCCTGGATCCGGCCGTGCGGGAGCTCGTGGTGCGGCGAGCGGTTGCGGGGGCGATCGGCCTCGGGCCCCTGGAGGAGCTGCTGGAGGATCCCTCGGTCAGTGAGGTGATGGTCAACGGGCCGTTCGACATCCGGGTCGAGCGTGGCGGCAGGATCGAGCAGACCAGCCTCGTGCTGCTCGACGCCGACCACCTTGAGCGCATCGCGCTGCGGGCGCTTGCGCGGGCGAATCGTCGCGGGGATCGGCGTGAGCCGATCGTCGATGCGCGCCTGCCGGACGGCAGCCGCCTGCACGTGGTGCTCGCTCCGATCGCCGTCGGTGGGCCGTTCCTGACCGTGCGTAGGTTCGTGCGCAGCATCCGGGGCATCGACGAGCTCGCCGCGGCGGCATCGGTTTCGGACGAGCAGCGTGCCGAGCTGCTCGAGCTCGTTCAGAAGCGTTGCAACGTGCTGGTCACCGGCGGCACGGGGTCTGGCAAGACCACCTGGCTTGCTGCGCTCCTTGCTACTGCCGATCCGAGCGAGCGGATCGTGGTGATCGAGGATGCGCTGGAGCTGCCGCTGGACCACCCGCATGCGGTGCGGCTGGAAGGCCGCCAGCAATCGGTCGACGGC
>SKUG01000015.1 GCA_007122215.1 Thermoleophilia bacterium
CGGCGGCAGCACCGTCCACGGCCACCGGTGCAGGACCGCTTCCTGCCGCCACGGGCACGCTCCCGGAGGCCATCATCGACACGTCCCGCAACGATTCGGATCCCGAGGAGGCAGCCGAGGAGCCGGCATCCCGGCCGGCCGGTCCGGCATCGGCCCCAGCGGCTCCCCGCTCAGGCGCCTCGAGCCAGCAGGTGGTGGACTTCATCCACTGGGCGGCACGACAGTACGGCGTGAACGAGGTGATGCTGGAGAAGGTCGCCGAGTACGAGTCGAGCTTCGACGTCGACGTCGTCAACGACTGGGACTCCAACGCCCGGGCCGGCACGCCGTCCAAGGGCCTGATGCAGTTCATCGAGCCGACCTTCGACTGGTTCTCGAAGATGGCTCGCGACGCCGACCCCGACCTCCAGGGCGCCTTCGGCGAGCCCGACTGGCTGGACTGGCGCCAGCAGGCCCTGGTCGCCGCATGGGCGTTCGCCGATGGCAAGGGCAGCCACTGGTCGACCTACCGGCGGGCCCGGGAGGCAGCCGGCGCCTAGCGACCAGGCATCGCCGGGGGCGCCGGGCGGGCCATCACCTGCCGGCGGCTATGCCGTGGCGAGCAGTCGTGCGCTGAGCGTCGAGGCGACGTTCCCGGCCAGCGCGGCCGACACCGGGCACCCCTCGTGCGCGCCTGCTGCAAGCTCCTGGAAGCGTTCCTCGGCGATGCCCGGCACATCGGCGGTGAGCTCGATCCGCGCCTCGTGGATGCCGAACCCGTCTCCCTGTGGCCCGAAGCCGACCTCGACCTCGACCTCGACCGAGCGGGGCTCGTGCCCAGCCTCGGCCAGCGCGTAGGACAGCGCCATCGACAGGCATCCTGCCCAGCTGGCTGCCAGCAGCTCCTCCGGGGTGGTGCCGGGCTCCTCGCCGATCCGGGCCCGCCAGGTCAGCGGCGTGGCATCGAGCGCAGGGCTCGCCGTGGATGCAGTACCGGCCCCGTCCACGGTCGAGCCTTCCCAGCGTGCCCGTGCGATGCTTGCGCGTGCCATGTATCGTCTCCTGAAGCGATCGGAACCTGCAGTGCGACACGCTACCGGACCCCGCCGTCGGACGCCAGCAGCGGGTCGGGACACCGAACCGCCCGCACCAACCTGCTCGTAGGAGCCATGAGATGACACGCCTGACCGTCAGCAGCATCCTGCCCGTGCCCCCCGGGGATGCCTTCGACTGGCACCTGCGCGACGGGGCCTTCGAACGGCTCACGCCGCCGTGGGACCGGACGATCGTCAGCGAGCGTTCCGGCTCCATCGAGGATGAGACGCTGGTGGTTCGCCTCGAGACCCCGATCCTCGGCCCGATCCGCCAGGTGCTCGTGGCAGAGCATGACGGCTTCGTGCCCGGGCACCGCTTCCGCGACACGCTCGTGCGTGGGCCGTTCGCCTCGTGGGCCCACGAGCACCTCGTGTTCCCGCTGGCAGGTGATCCCACGCGGTCCCTGCTGGTGGATGACATGCGCTTCACGCTGCCGCTGGAGCCCTTCTCCCGACCGGCTGAGTGGGTCGGGGTGCGGCCGCGGCTGCGGAAGATGTTCGGCGCGCGCCACGCCACCTGCGTCGGCGACCTCGCCGCGCATGCAGCAGCCGGGCTCGCACCCGGCATCACGGTACAGGTCCACGGCCACCATGGCGCACTGCGCGCCCAGCTGGAGGCCTACCTCTCGACCGGGGGCGCCACCATCGCCGACGACGAGTCCAGCGGCACGGGAGAGGCTGATGCCACGGTCACGATTGCTGCCGGCACGATCCGCGTGGCCCCTGCAGGTGGCGGCGGGGATGTGATGCTGGAGCACCCCACGATCGTCGATCCCCGACTCGGCACCCGGCTGCGCCAGGCCGGGCCGGAGCGCGCGTGGATCTCGCTCGACGACCTGCTCGGTGCCATCGAGTGGGCGATCGTCGGGCACCTGGCGGCCGGCACGGTCTCCGTCGCGGCGCCGGGAACAGCCGGTGCCGATCCCCTGGCACGCTCGGGCTATCGCTGGCGCTCACCAACCCGGGAGCATCTGCGCGGGCTGCTGCGGGGTGCGATCCCGGACCGCACGGTCCTGTCGTGGAACCTCCCCGAGGACGCTGACCTGCCCGCGCTCGCCGAGGGCAGGTAGGCATCACGCCGACGTCGCGCCCAGCTGCTGCCGGGCGCGCTGGTACCAGTGCTCCTGGCGCTCGATGTCGAGGTCGGCAAAATCCTCGCCTGACTCGGCGGCAAGCGCCTCGGCGGTCTCGACCCGGTCCACGAAGCGCCGCGTGCAGTCGCGCAGTGCCAGCTCGGGATCGACGCCGAGAAGGCGGGCGGTGTTGACGGTCGCGAACAGGAGGTCGCCCACCTCGTGGTGGGCTGCTGCCGAGGGAACCTCGGACTCGCCGGGGGGGTCACCGCGTCGGGCCAGCTCATCCTCGATGGCCTCGGCCAGCTCGCGCCGCTCCTCCTCCACCTTGGCATGGGCGTCGCGGACGCTCGGGAAGTCGAAGCCGATCCCGGCAGCACGCTGCTGTGCCGTGCGGGCATGATGCGTTGCCGGAAGGGTCGTGGGCAAGCCGCCAAAGGTCCCGCGCCTGCCTTCCCCGGTACGCTTGACGGCCTCCCAGGTGGCCCGCACCTCGTCGGCGGTCTCGGAGCGGGCCTTGGCGAAGACGTGGGGATGGCGCCGCACGAGCTTTGCCACGATCGAGCCGATCACGCCTGTCAGCGTGCGGTCGGGGTCGACCTCTGCCGACAGCACCGACAGCAGCACGACCTGGAAGAGCAGGTCCCCGAGCTCGTCCTCGAGCTCGGCAGCCCCGCTGCTGCTGACCGTCCCGGACGGGCTGGCATTGGCACGAACGGTGTCTGCGACCTCCAGCGCCTCCGACACCGTGTGCGGGACGATCGACAGGTGCGACTGGGCCCTGTCCCAGGGGCATGCCTCGCGCAGCAGGAGCGTCAGCTCCTGCAGCACCTCCAGCGCCTCCCCGGCGCTGGCGCCCGTGGGAACCACCGGCGCCTGCCGCCGTGCGGCGGTGTCACCGCTGGAGTCGTCCATCCGCGGTACGGCGACTACTCGTCGCCGTCGGCGTCATCATCACCGGCATCGGCGTCAGCGTCAGCATCGGCGTCAGCGTCGTCGCCAGCGTCGTCGCCAGCGTCGGCATCGCCCTCGTCACCGGGCTGCTCGATCACCACGTTGTCGGAGGGGTCGGCCTCCTCCTCGGTGACCGTCTGCGTCCAGACGTACTCGTCGAGGCAGGTGACCTCGTCAACGGCATCCTCGATCAGGTCCTGCTGCCACTCGTTCATCGCCTCGCTGCGGGCCTGCTGCTCGAGCTGTGCACGGATCTGCTCCTGCACGTCCTCGAAGCTCGCGGCAGACTCGGGCTGGATGTCGCTGCGCGCGGTGATCACATGCCAGCCGTACTGGGTCTCGACGGGCTCGGAGACCTCACCGGTGTCCAGCTCGAACGCGGTGCGGTCGAACTCGGGCACGGTGTCCCCGCGGCGGATGGTGAGCTCACCACCGTTCTGCGCGGAGCTCGGGTCCTGGCTGAACTCCTCTGCCAGCTGCGCGAACCGCTGCCGGTTGCCCCCGCGGACCTCCTCGTAGATCTCGTCGGCCCTGTCCTTCTCCTCGACGAGGATGTGGGCAACCTCGCGCTGGGCGGGTGTTGCGAACTGGTCCTCGTTCTCGTCGAAGTACTCGCGGATCTCGTTCTCGGAGACCGAGACGTCCTTGGTGACCTCGTTGAACAGCTCCTGCTGGAGCAGCTGGTGGGCGATGTTGTCGCGCAGGCGCTCCTCGGTGAGGCCCTGCTTCTCGAGCTCCTCCTCGTAGGCCTCCTGGTCGAAGTCCTCGTCGTCACCGCCCGGGAAGAACGAGCCCTTGAGCTGCTCGAGGCGCTCGTCGACCTGCTCGTCGGTGATCTCGATGCCGAGCCGGTCCCCCTCCTGCTCCAGGAGCAGCTGGCGCACCAGCACGTCGACCGCGCCACGCTCGAGCGTCTCGCGCTCCTGGCTGCCCTCGGCCGGCGGCTCCTGGTCCTGCGCACGGTAGGCGGCGAGTGTGCCCTCGACGTAGGTCTCGAAGGAGCGGATGTCGTCCTTGAGCGGGATGGCATCGCCGCGGACCACGCAGATCGCGCCATCCGGCACCGACGTTGCGCCGCAGCCGGCTGCGATCATGGCGGCAGAGGCGGTGGCGATCAGCAGGGCTGGAATCCGTGGGAGCTTCATTCGTGGTCCTCGTGTGGTGGCGGTGCCATCGAGCGCAGCCCACGGTGGGGCATGCGCATTCCGGGGGGACTATACCGCGGGGACCGGCGCGCTACACATCCGGGCGCTTCCCTGCGGGTCAGGCGTCCCGCGCTGCCTGCAGGTTCCCGAGCAGCTCCCGTGCCCGTCCGAGCTGGGCGGACTCGCCGGGGACCTGCGCGGTGACGCGCCGCTTCGAGGCCGCATAGCCCGCGAGCGGCTCGAGCAGCCGCAGCTGTGCGGCGGTATCGGGGTCGAGGTCCACCGGCTGGAGCTGGATCGTGCTGGCATCGACCGACAGGCGACTGATGCCCTGCTCCTGCATGAGCTGGCGGATCCGGGCGAGCTCGAGCAGGTTGCCCACGGCCTCGGGAACCTCCCCGTAGCGGTCCGCAAGCTCGTCGGCGAGGTCGTCCAGGGCATCCGGCGTGCGGGCCAGCGACATGCGGCGGTGGATGTCGATCTTCTCCGCCTCGGAGGGGACGTAGTCGGCAGGGATGTAGGCGTCGATCCGGGCGTCGATCTGGGCGCCGCGGTGCCGCACGGTGTCGTCGCCGGAGAGCTCGGCGACCGCATCGGCAAGCAGGTCCACGTACAGCTCGAAGCCGATGGCTGCCACGTGGCCGGACTGCTCGGGGCCCAGCAGGTTGCCTGCACCGCGGATCTCGAGGTCGCGCATGGCGATCCTCGCACCTGCACCGAGGTCGGAGTAGTCACCGAGGGTCGTCAGGCGCGCGCGGGCCTCGTCGGTGAGCTCCCGTCGTGACGGGTAGAGCAGGTAGGCGTGGGCGCTGCGGCTGGAACGGCCGACCCGCCCCCGGATCTGGTGGAGCTGGGAGAGGCCCAGCAGGTCTGCCCGCTCGACGACCAGGGTGTTTGCGCTGGGGATGTCGAGCCCGCTCTCGATGATGGTCGTGGAGACCAGCACGTCGTGCTCGCCGCGCACGAACGAGGTCATGACCTTCTCGAGCTCGCGCTCGCCCATCTGCCCGTGCGCGACGGTGATCCGGGCGTCGGGCACGACCTCCTGCAGGCGTGCCGCGGCCTCCTGGATGGTCTGCACCCGGTTGTGCAGGTAGAAGACCTGCCCGTCCCGGGCGAGCTCGAACTCGATCGCCTCGCGGATCACCCGCTCGTCGTACTCGCCCACGTGGGTGGCGATCGAGCGCCGCCCGCGGGGAGCCGTCTCGATCAGGGAGATGTCACGCAGGCCGGCCAGCGACATGTGCAGGGTGCGGGGGATCGGCGTGGCCGACATCGAGAGCACGTCGACCTCGGTGCGCAGCTGGCGCAGGAGCTCCTTCTGCCGAACACCGAAGCGCTGCTCCTCGTCGACGATCACCAGCCCGAGCTCGCGTGGCATCACGTCCCGGGAGAGCATCCGGTGGGTGCCGATGAGGATGTCGACCGTGCCCGCGGCAAAGCGCTCCAGGGTTGCCTTGACCTGGCTCGGGGTGCGGAAGCGGCTGACCATCTCCACCGCCACCGGCAACTCCGCGAACCGTTCGGCGAAGCTCGCCGCATGCTGCTGGGCGAGCACGGTGGTGGGCACGAGCACCATCACCTGGCGTCCGGCCTCGAGGCACTTGGCAGCGGCGCGCATGGCGACCTCGGTCTTGCCGAAGCCGACGTCACCGCAGACCAGCCGGTCCATGGGCTGCTCCCGTTCCATGTCGTCCTTGACGGCATCGATCGCCGCTGCCTGGTCAGGCGTCTCGTCGTAGGGAAAGCCGGCCTCGAAGCGGGCCATCAGCTCCCCGTCGGGCGGGGACTCCATGCCCCGCGCACGGGCCCGCTGGGCGTACAGCGCGAGCAGCTCGCCTGCGAGCTCGCGCACCGCCCGGGTTGCCCGGTTGCGCAGCTGCTGCCAGGCCTTGCCACCGAAGGCCGAGAGCTTCGGTGCCGATCCATCCGCGCCGATGTAGCGGGTGATCTTCCCGATCTGCTCGTGGGGCACGTAGAGCCGGTCCTCGCCCGCGAACTCGATGTAGAGGTAGTCCCGGGTGATGCCGCCCACGGTGCGGGTCTCGAAGCCGGCGAAGCGGCCGATGCCGTGGTCCTCGTGGACGATGTGGTCACCCACGCGCAGGTCGGTGAAGGCGCTGATCGGCCGCGTGACCCCGGGGCCTGCACCGACGGCACCGGCGCTGGCACGCTCCCGCAGCAGCCGTGAGGCCGGCACCAGCGCCAGCCCCAGCTCGGGGCTGATGAAGCCCCCGGCGACGTCGCTCACGGCGTGCCAGACGCTCCCGGGAGCCTCCCGTGGCATCGTCTCGACCGGCTCGCTGGACACCCGCGTGATCCGCTTGAGCGTGCGCTGCATCGCGCCGCCGTGGGCGAATGCCAGCACCACCTGCAGGTCCCGCCCGACGAGCCCGTCGAGCTGGCCCTCGGCCTCGGCCAGGGTCACGGCCGGGAAGACCGGGTGGTGGGCGTCGATGGCGTGGGGGGCGTGGTCGGCCATCGGGTCGATCGTCGCGGCGGACTCGATCCGGGTCAGGGTCGCGTCCGGGTCGTCGTAGCCGCGCGCGTCGACGCCCTCTCCGGATGCGAGCCGGGCTGCGACCTCGAGCTCGCGCCGGCACTGGTCGGGGGCGGTCACGAGCACGCGACACCCGGCGAGGACATCCCAGGCCGTGTCGAGCCGTCCGCCCAGCGCCTCGACGACGGGATCGGCCCCGGGAGCCAGGGCCTCGTCGTCGGGCAGCTCGAGCGAGCCGACGTGCTCGCTGGCAGGGTGGATGGTGGCCGTGTCGAGCTCTGCCAGCGAGCGCTGCGTCCAGGTCGAGAAGCGGCGCAGCTGCTCGACCTCGTCACCGAAGAGCTCGATGCGCAGCGGCAC
>SKUG01000038.1 GCA_007122215.1 Thermoleophilia bacterium
ACGCCCGATGCGGCGTCGCTGGGCTACTCCCTGTCGC
The DNA here is from genome assembly GCA_007122215.1 of Thermoleophilia bacterium. GTDB lineage: Bacteria > Actinomycetota > Thermoleophilia > Gaiellales > SKUG01 > SKUG01. Next base: position 38 of record SKUG01000038.1, read on the forward strand.
GTGGCTGCATCCGCATGCGGATCCCGGAGGCCGAGGAGCTCTTCGAGATCGTCGGCGTCGGCACCCCGGTGATCATCACCTGATCGGCATGCGCGGCGCGCCCTGCCCCGGCCGGATCGGGGACCCCACCTGCCGGTGCCCTATACTGCAGGCGCACACGTCCAGATGGAGGAGACCGGCATGGGTACAGAGGTGATCGAGGTCAGCGACGCGGACTTCGCGGAGAAGGTCGAGCAGTCCAGCAAGCCGGTGCTCGTGGACTTCTGGGCCGAGTGGTGTGGACCGTGCCGGGCGATGGCACCCGTGCTCGACGACTTCGCCAGCGAGTACGGCGAGAAGATCACCGTTGCCAAGCTCAACGTCGACTCCAGCCCCTCCACCGCGCAGCGGTTCCAGGTCATGAGCATCCCCACGATGCTGCTGTTCGAGGGCGGCCAGCCGAAGAAGCAGCTGGTCGGTGCGATGCCCAAGGAGCACCTCGCCGCCGAGCTGGGGGAGTGGGCCTAGCCCGCCGGACCTGAAGGGCCGCGCAGGCGATGGGGCACACCCGCAGCAGCCTGCTCGACGGCCCGCAGCAGACCTTCCGCACGGCGCTGCCCGGACGTGAGCCCGCCGTCGACGCATGGCCCCGATGGCTCGGGGACGATGTCGTCGAGCACTTCGTGACCGACACCGGGATCGCCCGGCCGTACCGCTTCCAGGCCCAGGCCCTGGCCGAGCTCGAGGCCTCGCGGGCAGTCGTGGTCAGCGCCGGGACCGGCGCCGGCAAGTCGGCGATCTACCAGCTCGCAGCGGCCAGCGTCCTCGCGCGCTCGCCACGCTCGACGGTGCTCTACCTCGCACCGACCCGGGCGCTGGCCCGCGACCAGGCCCGGCGGCTGGCGGAGGTGGTCGACCCGTCACTGGTGGCAGTGCTCGACTCCGACACCCCACCCGACCTGCGCCGGCAGGCGGCGCGGCGGGCGCGGGTGGTGCTCACCAACCCGGACATGCTCAGCGCCAGCCTGCTGCCCGACCATGCACGGTGGGCACGGATCCTCGCCAGCGTGGCACTGGTGGTGATCGACGAGTCCCACGTCTACCGGGGAGTCTTCGGCAGCCACGTCGCACACGTGCTGCGGCGCCTGTGGCGAGTCGCCCCGGGCGACACCGCCGCACCCCGGGTGCTGGCGACCTCGGCCACGATCGCCAACCCCGCGGAGCACCTCACGCGCCTGACCGGCATCCCCGCCGCACACGTCAGCGGCGTGGGCGCGCCCGACCCCGGCGCGGACGTGGTGCTCTGGAACCCCTACCGCGAGGACGTCGAGGTCGCCGATGACCAGGGAGGCAGCGCGCTGGGCGATGCGAGCCTGCTGCTGGCCGAGCTCGTGGCGGGCGGCACCCGGACGATCGCGTTCACGCGCAGCCGCCGGGCCTGTGAGCTCGTGACCCAGTGGGCCCAGCGGGTGCTGCGCAGCGAGGGGCGGGACGACCTGGCCGGGCGGATCGCTCCCTACCGGGGCGGCTACACCGCTGCAGAGCGACGGCGGATCGAGCAGGACCTCGTCAGTGGCGAGCTGCTCGGGGTCGTTGCCACCAGCGCGCTGGAGCTCGGGATCGACGTCGGCGACCTCGGGGCGTCGATCTGCATCGGGTTCCCCGGGACGATCGCGAGCCTCTCCCAGCGCTGGGGCCGGGCGGGACGCACGAGCCGTGGCCTGCGCGTGCTCATCGCCGGGGATGACGGCATCGACCAGTACCTCGTCGAGCACCCGGCCGAGCTGATGGGACGCCCCATGGAGGCCGCAACCGTCGACCCGGACAACCCCTACGTGCTGCGCCAGCACCTCTGTGCGGCTGCCAGCGAGCTGCCGCTGACGGCCGAGGAGCTGCCGCAGATCGCTGCCTCCGCCACGGAGGCTGCCGCGGCGCTGGAGGCCGAGGGGACGCTGCAGGCAGCCCCGAGCGGGCTCGTGTACGCAGGTGGTGACCACCCTGCCCGGGCGATGTCGCTGCGCTCGATCCATGGCCAGCGGGTGCAGATCGTCGATGCCGAGGACGGCAGCGTGGTGGGCGACGTCGACCCGTGGCGCGCCCAGCGCCAGCTCCACGCGGGAGCGGTCTACCTGCATCGGCTGCGGCCGTACGTGGTGGACGTGCTCGACCTCGACCGCGGCGTGGCGCTGGCAACCCCCCGGGAGGTGCCGTGGTACACCCTCTCGACCACCGACACCGACGTGGAGGTGCTCGAGGAGCTGCGGGGCGGCTCGGCTGGTGGGGTGGCCTGCAGCTGGGGGCGGATCCGCGTGACCGAGCAGGTGACGGGGTTCGTGCGGCGCTCCTCCGCACCCGGCGCCGGCCACTCGCTGCTCGATGCCGAGCCGCTCGACCTGCCGCCGGTGAGCTACGAGACCGAGGCCTGCTGGCTGGAGGTGACCGAGGAGGCTGCCGGGCTGGTGGCGGCAGATGCCCTGCCGGGGACGCTGCACGCCGCCGAGCACGCCATGATCGCCATGCTGCCACTGATGGCGATGTGCGACCGCTGGGACATCGGCGGGATCTCGACGATCTTCCACGAGCATGCCGGCGGCCCGATGATCGTCATCTATGACGGGCACCCGGGTGGGGTGGGCCTGGCCGGGGCCGGGCATGCGCAGCTGCCGCAGTGGCTGCGGCGCACCTGGGAGCTCGTCAGGGACTGCCCGTGCAGCTCGGGCTGTCCGGGGTGCGTGCAGTCACCCAAGTGCGGCAACCTCAACGAGCCGCTCGACAAGGCGGGCGCCATCGCGCTGCTCGGCCTGCTCAGCGGCGAGTCCTGAGGTGCGGGCCCCACCGGTGTGGCCCCAAGGCCGCGGGCGATCCGCCACCGGCCCGGGGAGGGGGACGGTCGCCGACCATGGTTGGCTGCCGCAGCGGCTGGTACCGTTCACGCGACGATGGACCTGCCCGACCGCACGAGCTTCACGCACCTGGACTCCTGCTCCTCGACGATCGAGGAGGCCCGGAGGCGCCTCCGGGACCAGGAGGCGGGGTCGATCGTGCTCGTGGCGAGCGACCACCAGACCGCTGGCCGCGGCCGCCGCGACGGCAGCTGGGATGACGTTCCCGGCAGCGCCGTCCTGGTCACCGCGGGCCTTGTCGGGTCGGTGGACGGGGGCGAGGTCAGCGGGCTCGACGGGCTGGTTGCAGAGCTCCTGCGACGGCGGCTCGTCGAGCGCTATCCGCTCCTGGACGGCAGCCTGGAGGTCAAGCCCCCGAACGACCTGGTCACCGCCGCCGGGAAGCTGGCAGGGGTGCTCGTCAGCACCCATTTCGAGGGTGACAGCTGCCGGGAGCTGCTGCTGAGCGTCGGCCTCAACGTGAGCGCTGCCCCCGAGCTGGCACCGGGCACGGCACCCGCCACGACCCTGTCGGTGCAGGTCGGGGAGGACGTCGACGTGGCCGAGGCGCTCAGCCTCGTCGCGGACGTGCTGATCGCCGAGCTTGCCTACCTGCGCCGGGTGCGGTGACTGGTCACGTTCCCCGCGGCATCGATCGCGTGGAACCACTGCAGGTTGGGCATCCGCCGCGTGCCGCTGCAGCCACGCGGGAAGGGGGTCGTGCGCACGCCCACGCGGTTGCCGATCCTGATCCTGCCGCGTACCCGGATCGGCTCGTTGGTGCAGATCCCGGTGAACCCGTTCGGGCGGGCAACGGCCCGGCGGATGCGCGGCGGGCGGGTGTCGACGGTGAAGCGGTGGCGGCGGGTGAGCGTGCGCGTTGGCGTCGTTGCCGAGGTGGCCGTGGCGACCACGTCGTAGTTGCCATCGGGAAGGGGCGACCCTGACGGCGTGGTCCTCCCCAGCACCCAGTTTCGGGTGAGGTCGGTGGCAGGGCCGCTGTGGAGCACCTCCACGAGCCGGCCGTTGCCGCGGACGATCCGCACGTCGAGGTCCGGCGTGGCTCCCGTGACCCGGACCCGCACGGGCAGGCGCTCGTTGCGACGGTTGCCGGTGGGGGCGAGGTAGCGGCGGATGGGGCCCAGCCCGAGCGTGCGGTCGATCACGAACGTCGCCGAGCGGGCGGTGGCCGTGTTGCCCCGGGTGTCGGTCCCGGTCATCTGCAGGAACCAGCGCCCATCGGCCGCAGGCCCGGACGGCAGCTCGCCGTTCCAGCGGAAGGTGCGGGTCCCTGCCGGGTAGGTGGCGGCGGTCTCGAGGGGGTGCTGGATTCCTGCGGCATCCACGGCAACGGTGCTGAAGGTGCCACCGACGTTGCTCGCCCAGCGCCACTGCAGGACCTCCCCGACGCCATCACCCGTCGGGGTCATGAGCGCCGGCGAGCGGCCACGATTGCGCATCTCCAGCGGTGGCGGCGGCGCGCTGCCCACACGCTGCACGTACTCGCGGGCCCGGGACCCACCCGCGGTGGCGTTGAGCCGCCAGCGCACGTTCCACGACTCGTATCGCTGGCCACCGGCCTGGCCATCCCAGCGGCTCGAGAAGTTCCTGCCGGACGCCGTGCGGCGCAGCAGCACCTGGCCGGTGTCGATCCGCTCGACGCGCAGCTCCCAGCTGAGGGTCCGGTTGCCGTCGGCCTGGACGAGCAGGTCGGTGAGCTGGCCGACCTCGTTGCTGCGGGCCTGCTGCCGCGGCCGCGCGAGCTTCGCGCCACCATGGGACCAGACCTGGCTGCGCAGCGTGGACAGCTGCGAGGAGAGGCCCGTGCCCGGACAGGCGGTGGCGAAGACGTCCTGGTGCCCGAAGACCCCGTGCACTGTGGCGACCGCCCCGGCCGGGTAGCGGGTGTTGGCGGCCGCCTGGCTGCGCATCCCGAAGCGGTGGACGGGGTTGACGTGGTCCACGTCGAGCCGCCACGACAGCAGGTTGCGCAGCGCCGTGGTCGAGGCGGACGTCGGGGATGCCCCCTGGAAGTTGCCGATCACCGCCACGCCGACGGTGCCGGTGTTGAAGCCGAGCGCATGGGCGCCGATCACCGGCCGGTCGATCCCCCCGAAGCGACCCTCGTAGATCCGCCCGCAGCGATCGCCGAGGAAGTTGTAGCCGATGTCGTTCCAGCCCTGGGAGATGTGGGAGGCGTAGATGCTGCGCACGAGCGCCGGGCCCTGGCTGCAGGCGTAGCTGTTGGCGTTGACGGTGTGGTGCACGGTGCCGGCCACCAGCCGGGTGGCGTAGCTCGGGTTGCCGCGGCGCAGGGACTCGTTCGCACCCCAGCCGCTGCGGCGGGTGATCGCCGGCTGGGACGGCGCGGCGGCGGCATCCGGGGCTGCCTCGCCCAGCAGCTGTGCTGCCGTCTGCTGCACGCGGCGGGCAGCTCGGTCCGAGGCGCGGGCGGTGCCGCTGGAGTTGACGTAGGTGACCTCGATGGCGTCGACGTGACCGTCACGGGCCGCCAGCTGCAGGTGGGTGGCATCCCCGACCCACATCGGCAGCGACTGCCAGGCATCGGCAACCGGGGACTCACCGTGGGCATGGCCGTCCCCCGCCGCGGGATCATGGACGTGGCCCCTACCCCCGCCGAGGCTCCGGCCCTGGCTGCGGGCGCGCTGTCGGCCTCGGGCGGCAACCTGCTCCATCTTGCCGTAGACGCGCTGGCCCTCTTCGGTCTCGGGGTCCGGGCCCTCGCCATCGACGACGGCAAGCTCGGTCCACTGGCTCCACGAGCCATCACCACCACGGGCACGCAGGTAGACCCCGGCCGCATCCCCGGCCCAGGTCGCGGTCACCATGTCGGCGCGGATCGGCGCCTCGATGACACCCGGATCGTCCAGCGATGGCGCGGCGTTGACCGAGTCGAGGTCGGCGTCGATGTCCGCGACGAGCGACGGATCGTGGGCGGCGACCTCGACCACGCTCTCCACGTCGCCGAGGCCGGAGGCAGCAGTCCATGCGAGCGCAGCGGGCATCGCCAGTGCCGCCACGGCAGCGACCACTGCCGCTGCCGCGCGTGCGGGAATCCGACCCCTGCCCCGTTCGCTGCGCATCGCTGCACAGGGTAGCGTATCGGCCGCTGGCGGCCCGCTGGTCCGCTCGCCGGACGGGTGAGGTTGCCGGGGCGCGCAAGCTGGGTACGATGCCCGTGGGCCAGCGCTGGCAGCCACGCTCGCTGCCGGCTGTGCTGCCCACACCCGATACCGGAGGCCACCCATGCCCATCGCTGCCAGATTCGCCCCGACGACGACGAGGATGCTCGGGGCCGTCGCCGCGGCGGTGGTCGCGCTGCTGGTCGCCGTGGCCGTGGCCATCGGCGAGACCGCTCCGGCCGCGGAGGACACCCGGCTGGTGCCGGCCGACGGGGATCGCCTGCGGGTGCTCGTCGCACCGATCAAGGACGCCATCGACCCCGTGTCGGTGGAGATCGTCGAGTCGGTGATCTCGGAGGTCCGGACGGGTGACTTCGACGTGGTGCTCTTCGAGCTCAACACCCCGGGCGGGCTCGTCACCTCGATGGACGAGATCGTCGCCGAGATCATCAACGCCCGGGACGTGCCCGTGGTGATCTGGGTCACGCCCCGCAACGCCCGCGCGGCCTCGGCGGGGACCTTCATCATGATGGCCTCCGACGTCGCAGCGATGTCCCCGAACACCACCATCGGCTCAGCCAGCGTCGTCGCCGGCGGGGGCGGGGAGATCGACGAGACCCTGGAGAAGAAGATCACCAACGACGCCGTGGCGAAGATCCGCGGGCTCGCCCGCGACCATGGCCGCAACGAGGAGTTCGCCGAGGCAGCGGTGCGCGAGGCGGAGAACCTGGAGGCCTCGGAGGCGCTGGAGCAGGGCGTGATCGAGATCGTCGCAGAGTCCCGCAGCGACCTCTTCACCCAGCTCGATGGCATGGCCTCGACCTACAAGGGCTTCACCTTCTCCACCACCAGCGTCGAGTTCACCGAGTGGGAGGTGCCGGCACGGCTGCGCTTCCTCAAGGTGCTGATCAACCCGAACTGGATCTTCCTGCTGCTCACGCTGGGGATCGTGGGGATCGGCTACG
>SKUG01000249.1 GCA_007122215.1 Thermoleophilia bacterium
AGGATCTTCAGGAAGTTGGTGAAGCCGCGGCCACGCTCGCCGAGGAGGTGGTCGGCGGGAACGCGTACGTCCTGGAAGCTGAGCTCGCGGGTGTCGGATGCGTGCCAGCCCATCTTCTTCATGGGCTCCGAGATCCCGTAGCCGGGGGTGCCGTTCGGGATCACGATGTTCGAGATCTCCGGGCGTCCGTCTCCGGGGTCGGTGACCGCGGTGATGGTCACGAGCTCGGTCATGTCGGTTCCGGCGTTGGTGATGAAGATCTTGGAGCCGTTGACGACCCACTCGTCCCCGTCGAGGCGTGCCGTCGTGCGGGCTGCTGCGGCATCCGAGCCGGCCTCGGGCTCGGTCAGGCCAAATGCCCCGAGCCGCTCCCCGCTGGCGAGCTGCGGGACCCACCGCCGCTTCTGCTCCTCGCTGCCGAAGTACCAGATCGGCAGGGTGCCGAGCGAGTGGTGGGCGCACATCGTGATCGCCACCGAGGAGTCGATGCGCGCGAGCTCCTCCACTGCGATGGCGTAGCCGAGGGTGTCGCCGCCACCGCCGCCGTACTCCTCGGGGATGGTGATGCCCATGATCCCGAGCTCGGCCATCCCGCGGACGATGTCGTAGGGAAACGTCCCGCTGGCATCGAGCTCCTCGGCAACAGGAGCGACCCGATCCTCGGAGAAGTCGCGTACGGCCTCGCGGAGCATCCGGTGCTCGTCGGAGAGATCGAAGCCAAAGGTGCTGTCGAGGAGGGTCTGTGCCATGGTGCGGGTCCTGTGTCGGGAGTGGGAGGGCGTGTCGGAATACGGTGTGGTGGTGTTCAGTCCTGGCTGGCAGCGAGCCGGGCCAGGAGCCGGACCCCCCAGCCGCTCGCACCGGGGTCGCGGTGGTAGCGGCGTGGCTTGTCCAGCATGCCCGAGCCAGCGATGTCGAGGTGGACGAAGGGCGTGTCCTTCGCGAACTGCTGGAGGAAGAGTCCGGCATACAGCGCGCCGGCGATCCGTGGGCCCGAGTTGACCAGGTCGGCGATGTCGCTCTTGATCGCCGGACGGTAGGCCTCGTCCATCGGTAGCGGCCAGGCCTGGTCCCCGGTCTGCCGGGCTGCCGAGAGCACCGCGTCCTGCAGGTCGCCCTCGTGGGCGATGCATGCCGCGTACTCGGGGCCGAAGAAGAAGGCGGTGGCGCCGGTGAGCGTCGAGAGCTCCACGATCCGTGCACAGCCCAGCTCGCGGGCGTAGGCGATGGCATCAGCGAGGATCAGCCGCCCCTCGGCATCGGTGTTGGTGATCTCCACGGTCGTCCCCGAGAGGCCAGTGAAGACGTCCCCGGGCTTGAACGCGCGGGCTCCAGGCATGTTCTCGGCTGCGGGCACGATGGCCAGCACGCGACGCTCGATGCCGAGCTCGGCGATGGCGCGCATCCCGCCAAGGACCGCGCAGCCGCCGGCCTTGTCGAGGCGCATGGCTGCCATGCCGGCCGAGGGCTTGATGGAGATGCCGCCGGTGTCGAAGGTCACGGCCTTGCCGACCAGCGCCAGGCGCTCGTCGTCAGCCTCCGTTGCGCCCGGGGGGTTCCACTCCAGCACCAGCATCCGCGGCTCATGGGCGCTGCCCTGCCCGACGGCCAGCAGCAGTCCGGCCCCGAGCTCCTCGAGGCCGGCGCGGTCGATCACCCGCAGCGAGAGGTGCTCGTGGGCGGCGGCAAGCTCGCGGGCCTCGGCGGCCAGCAGCTCCGGTGTCATGTCGTTGCCGGGGGTGTTGGCGAGGTCGCGCGCCCAGTTGGTGGCGTCGGCGACGGTGGCAGCGGCCTGGATGCCGTGGTCAAGGCGCTCCGGATCCCCCAGGATAGTGAGGGCTGGTGGGGTGTCCGAGGATGCCTCCTCCGCGGGCGGGACGGCCTCCTCGCCGGTCGAGGAGCGGTAGGGGTGGTAGCGGTAGAGGCCCAGCACGAATCCCTCGACCAGTGCTGCCGCTGCCGTGCCGGAGTCGTCTGCAGGAGCGAGGACCGCCACGCTCGATGCCTTCAGGGAGCGCGCCGTGCTGGCAGCGGTGGCGCCAGCGACGCGGAGCCGTTCGGCCTCGTCGGCCGGCCGGGTGCCCAGCGAGACCAGGAGCACCTCCCGCGGGCCCGACTCGCCACCCGAGACCCGGTGGCTGGATGCCTTGGTGGCGCTCAGGTAGGAGCGCTCCAGCGCCCGTGTGAGGCTCCCGCCGAGGTTTGCGTCGAGGTCGGTGGCAGCCTCCGGAAGGTCGCCGTTCCCGGTGAGCGGGATGGCCAGCAGGTCGACGTTGGCATCGAGGGGAGCGGTGGTGCTGCAGCGGATCTCCATGCCGGCGACTATACACGTGCGCGGGCGAGGAACGGCCCACTGATTGTGAATTATGGAATTAGCACTAAAGTATTTGGCGTTCGTGCCGATCAATCATTCCAGAGCCACCGACAAAGGCAAACCCGTGGCGACGCGGGGACTGCAAAGCCGTGGATCTCCGTTCTGGAGACAGCCTGGCTGCCGAAGTGGATACGCGCATAACGCATCAACAAAGGGGACCTCCATTGAGGCTCGCGTGGCTCGAACATAACGGGACGAACCGTGGGAGCGGTCGGCTCGTGTCGAGCTTGCGTGACTGAGTGGAACTCCTGGTGCGTGTGTGCAACACACCTACGTACCGACCCTCTCTGGCGCGCTTGCCCGCACACGGCGCCAACCGGCTGCCCAACCGGTTCACATGCATACGGGCGGGTGACCTAGTGGGCGGGTCACCCGCCCACTATGCGTTGGGCGGCCATGCCGGGGCCCGTGCGAGGTGCGATCGCGGGTCTTCCAGGCCGACCTGTCCACTGATCCAGCGCGAGGCATCGAGCAGCGCATCGAGGTCGATCCCCGTGAAGCATCCCGATCGCTCGAGCACCCAGGCCAGATCCTCGGTGGCGAGGTTGCCCGTCGCCCCGTCTGCGAACGGACAACCACCGAGTCCTGCCACTGCAGTGTCGAAGGTCGTCACCCCGGCGTCGAGCCCGGCGATGGCGCAGGCGATGCCCGTGCCGCGCGTGTCGTGCAGGTGCAGCGCGACGTCGCCAACGTCGAGGTGCTCGCACACGCGCCGCACCATGGGGCCAACCTCGGCAGGGACGGCAACGCCGATGGTGTCGCCGAGGGCGACCTCGCCAGCGCCGAGCTCCACCAGGCGGCCTGCGAGCTCGCCGACGCGTCCGGGATCGACCGGCCCCTCCCATGGACACCCGAAGGCCATCGAGACGTAGGCTCGCACCTGCCGCCCGGACTCCAGCGATCGCCGGATGACGGGCGCGATGCGCTCCAGCGACTCCTCGATCGAGGCGTTGATGTTGCGCCGGTTGAACTCCTCGGAGGCTGCCGTGAAGACGGCCACGGTCTCCACGTGCGGATGGGCCGTGAGCCGCTCCAGCCCACGCTCGTTCGGGACCAGTGCTGAGAGGGTCGGGCCCTCCAGGTCGCGGGCCGCCGCGAGGACCTCCTCGGCGTCGGCCAGCTGGGGAACCGCGCGCGGCGAGACCAGGGAGGTCAGCTCCAGCTCGGGAACGCCCGCTGCCGCGAGGCGCCGTGCGAGCTCGACCTTGACGGGCGTCGGCACGAAGGATCGCTCGTTCTGGAGCCCGTCGCGCGGGCCCACCTCGACGATCCGCACGTCGCGCCCGATGCCGCCACCTGCGCTCATGCGCGCACCACGCGGGCCAGCAGCGATCCGCGGCTGACCTGGTCGCCCTCGGCAACTGCCAGGTCCGCGACGACGCCGTCGAAGGGGGCCGAGATCGCGTTCTCCATCTTCATCGCCTCGAGCACCACGACGGGCTCCCCGGTGGCGACCGCGGTGCCCGAGGGGGTGATGCGAACGATCGTTCCGGGCATCGGCGCCGCGAGCTCCGCCTGGGTGGTCTCCCCAGCCTCGCCGGTGGCAGCAGCGGGGGGCGGGGCCGCCAGCGGGACCTGGCCAGGAATGCCGTCCCGGGTGAAGTGGAGCGTGTCGCCACGGCGCGCGACGCGGATGCGCGCCGCTGGGCTCGCTGGTTGCGATCGGTAGCTGCCTGCAGCGTCGCCATGGCGGCGTGCCCACGCATCCCGCACTGCCGCGGCCAGGGCGTCGTCGACCTGCACGTCGTCCGGGGACAGGCGCAGGCCGTCGAGGGTTGCAGTGGTGTGCCGGGCATCGGCGAACGCGGGGCTGCGCAGCAGCTCCCGCAGCAGCAGCTGGTTGCCCTCCACCCCCACGAGCTCGAGGCGGGCGAGCGCGGCGAGCAGCAGCTGGCGGGCTGCGCTGCGGGTCGGGGCCGTGGCGATGAGCTTGGCGAGCATCGGGTCGAAGCGCAGGTCGACCGGAGTGCCCGGCTCGAGCGCGTGGTCGATGCGGATGCCGGCCCCGTCGGGCAGGCCCAGCTCCAGCAGCTCCCCGTCGACGGGGAGCATTGTCACCGGGTCCTCGGCGTAGATCCGGGCCTGGATGGAGTGCGCTCGCGGGGTGAGCGAGCTGCCGGCCAGCTCGAGGCGCTCGCCGCCTGCGATGCGCAGCTGCCACTCGACGAGGTCGATGCCGAAGGCCTCCTCGGTCACGGTGTGCTCGACCTGGAGGCGGGCGTTGAGCTCGAGGAAGTAGGCCTCGCTGCCGTCGGGACTGACCAGGAACTCCGCCGTTCCCGCCCCGACGTAGCCAACCTCGCGGGCCAGCTCGGTCGTCCACTCGTGGAGCGAGGCCCGCATGTCCTCGGCAAGCCCGGGGGCCGGAGCCTCCTCGATCACCTTCTGGTGGCGGCGCTGCATCGAGCAGTCGCGGTCCCCGATGGCCAGGGCCGTGCCGTGGGCATCGGCCAGCAGCTGCACCTCGATGTGGCGGGCATCGTCGACCAGCCGCTCCACCAGCAGCGTGGCATCGCCGAACCCCGCCTCGGCCTCGCGGGCGGCTGCCTCGAGGGCTGCCGGCAGGTCCGCCGGGGCGTCGACCCGTCGCATCCCGCGGCCGCCTCCGCCGGCGGATGCCTTGACGAGCACCGGGAAGGCATCCGCCGGGACGGCATCGTGCGGGTAGGTCGGCACGGTGGGCACGCTGCAGCGGGCTGCGACGTCCTTGGCCGCGGCCTTGCTGCCGAGCTCGCGCATCGCCGAGGCAGGCGGACCGATGAAGGTGATCCCGGACTGCTCGCAGGCCTCGACGAGCTCCGGACGCTCAGAGACGAAGCCGTAGCCCGGGTGCAGCGCATCGCAGCCAGCGTCCTGTGCTGCCGCGACGATCGCGTCGATGTCGAGGTAGGCCCCGAGCGGATCCGCAGAGCCGATGACCACGTGGGCATCGGCAGCCCGGACGTGGGGGGCGGTGGCGTCCGCCGTCGAGCAGGTTGCGACCGTCTCGATCCCGCGTGAGCGACAGGCACGGATGATCCGCAGGGCGATCTCCCCGCGGTTGGCGACCAGGACCCGGCGCGGCATCAGCGGGACCTGCCTGCGAGCCAGGCGGGCTCGTGGTCCTGCGCCATCCAGGCCGGGCGCCTGCGCTCGAGGAAGGCGGTCAGGCCCTCCTGGCCCTCGGGGTCAGTGCGCTTGGTGGCGATCGTCTCCACGGTCTGCGACATCGCCTCGCGGTAGCTGCTCGTGCCGATCACCTCGAGCATGCGCTTGGTCACCGAGATGGCTTCCGGCGCGGCGGTCTGGATCTCCGCGACGATCCGGTCGACCTCGTCGTCGAGGGCGGTCGCGTCATCGCAGACGGCGTGCAGCAATCCGATCCGCAGGGCGCGCTCGGTGTCGAAGCGCTCACCGGTCACGAACAGCGGCCGGGCCTGTCCGGTCCCGATGCGGCCGATCACGAACGGTGAGATCACAGCGGGCAGGATGCCGAGCTTGACCTCGCTGAAGGCGAACGACGCCCCGGCCTCGGCCACGGCGTAGTCGGCGGCTGCCACGAGGCCGAGGCCGCCACCGATCGCCAGCCCGTGCACGCGACAGACGACCGGCCTGGAGCAGGAGGCGATCGCCGCCAGCATGCGCGCCATGCGGGTGGCATCGTCGACGTTCTGCTGCCGCGAGAACTTGACCGAGGCTCGCATCCAGTTGATGTCGGCCCCGGCGCAGAAGGCGGTGCCGCGGCCGGCGAGGATCACGACCCGCGTGGCGTCGTCATCGCTGAGCCATGCGAAGCAGCGGGTCAGGTCGTCGATGAGCTGCGCGTCGAAGGCGTTGAGGACCTCGGGCCGATCGAGCCACACGGTCGTGCGGCTGCCGTCGCGCTCGATGGACAGGTGCTGGTAGTCGGGATCGCTCATGGCGTGATCCTATCCATGCCCCGGCGGCAACACCCGTCGCAGGCATGAGGCGCCTGGGCCCGGGCCCGCCGGCATGCACCGTGATCACATCCGGAAGACCCCGAAGGTGGTGGGCTCGATCGGGGCGTTCAGGGCAGCCTCCAGCGACATGGCGAGCACCCGGCGCGTGTCGGCCGGATCGATCACGCCGTCGTCCCAGAGCCGTGCGGTGGAGTAGTAGGGGCTGCCCTCGCGCTCGTACTTCGCGCGGATCGGCTCGAGGAATGCCTCGCGCTCGGCGTCGTCCATCAGCGGGGTGTCGGGGCTGGACCCGCTCCCGTCGCCGGATGCCCCTGCTGCCCGGGCAGCGAGCGCCTGCTCTCGCACCGTGAGCAGGGTCTGGGCGGCCTGCTCGCCACCCATCACCGAGATCCGGGCATTGGGCCACATGTAGAGGAAGCGGGGATCGTAGGCGCGCCCGCACATCCCGTAGTTGCCGGCGCCGAAGCTGCCGCCGCAGATCACGGTCAGCTTCGGGACGTTCGCCGATGCCACGGCCGTGACGAGCTTTGCCCCGTCCTTGGCGATCCCGCCATGCTCGTAGTCGCGGCCGACCATGAACCCGGTGATGTTCTGCAGAAAGACCAGGGGGATCCGGCGCTGGCAGCAGAGCTCAACGAAGTGGGCTCCCTTGACGGCCGACTCCGAGAAGAGGATCCCGTTGTTGGCGAC